>JBDKKQ010000279.1:0-7800 GCA_039796015.1 Verrucomicrobiota bacterium | reverse complement strand
AGGTGGACTTGTTGACTGTGAAGCCGCAAGTCGCGCCGCCGCTGCCCAGCAGCGTTACCAGCGACATCATCAAGGTTCCGAGTGCCGATGAGTTGAAAAAGGGCGCCCAGATCGAGGTGATTAAGTCTACCGATGCCGAGCGCCTCCAGAGGGAAGCCGCCGAGCAAAAGAAGAAGGCCGACGCGCCCAAGAAATAACAGGCTCTTAGGATCTTTTCGAGCGCTGCGCCGCCGTGTTTTACGGCGGCGCAGCCATTTACCGGACAGCCCCACTCTCGGAGGGTCGGCTTTCGGCAATCCGCCGCTTGCATGTCCCAAGGACTGGGGTACCTGTTGTTCCAGAGAATAGTACGTCTGCGTATGAAAACGGTCGAAAACTACGATTCGGTGATCATTGGAGCGGGTCCCGCCGGTTGCTCTACAGCCACGGCATTGGCCATGCACGGTCGGAAAGTCTTGCTGGTCGAACGGGAGAAATTTCCCCGGTATCACATTGGCGAGTCGATGATCCCTTTCACCTATCCGCCGTTGGAGCGGATCGGGATGATCCCTAAGCTTCGCCAGTCGAGCTTCATGAAGAAGTATTCCGTGCAGTTTGTTGCCCCTTCGGGCCGCGCTTCGCAACCCTTCTATTTCTTCAATCGGTATGACCGCGAAACGGTGGCGCAGTCGTGGCAGGTCCTGCGCAGCGAGTTCGACCAGCTGATGCTCGACAATGCTCGAGAGCACGGCGTGACGGTTTGGGAAGAGTCGGAGGTCACCGAACTGCTGCAAGACGGCGTGGGCACCTACTCGGGTGTCCGGGTAAAGTCCCGCGAGCACGGTGAGGTGGAGGTTCACGCCCCGGTCACTGTGGACGCAACGGGGCGCGAGGCCATCGCTGCCACCCGCAACGCGTGGAGGCGCGGTGATCCCAAGCTGAACAAGGTGGCCGTATGGACCTACTACGAGGGTGCCAAGCGGGATACCGGCATCGACGAGGGAGGCACCACTGTGGCTTTCATCCCAGACAAGGGCTGGTTCTGGTACATCCCTCAGCACAACAACCGGGTGAGCGTGGGCGTGGTGGCCGACGGCAAGTACCTGACCCGTGAAGGACTCAAAGACCCTGAGGCCATTTTTCAGCGAGAAATCGGTCAAAACAAATGGATCCAAGACCACCTGTCCACGGGGCGAGTTTGTGATCAGTACTGGCTCACGGCCGAGTACACCTTCCGCTCCGAATACTGTGCCGACCGCGGATTGGTGCTGGTGGGCGATGCCGTGGGTTTCTTGGATCCGGTGTTCTCCAGTGGCATGATGATTGCCCTAAAGACCGGGGTTGCCGCCGCAGACGCCATTCATGCTGCGTTGCAAGCCGGAGACGTCTCTCCGGAGCGTTTTGCCGAATATGGTCAGGTCACCCGGCAGAGTATCGAGAACATGCGCAAGTTGGTGTATGCCTTCTACGATCCGAACGTCAGCTTCAAGACCATCACCGACCAATTTCCGGAACTGACCAATGACCTTACGGACTGTCTGTCGGGGGATGTGAACAAGGACTTCACCCGGATGTTCGAGGTGTTTTCCCGCTTCACTTCGGTTCCCGACGAGTTGCCCTACGGTGCTCCGAAGCTTGCGGCCGCAATCGCTGCCTGAAAAAATCCGCCTTCTGGTCTTCGACGACGGCCGAGGGTAGATCTAGGGGCAAAGCTGAGGGCAAAGCTGAGGTCGATGATAGCGCTCTTGCCTTCGGGCGAGATTCCGAGATTCTCTGGAACTTTAGGAACTGATCTTATGGCCGTACACGTCCGCATTCCCACACCGCTGCGCAAACTCACCCACGACGTTGAAGTTGTTCAGGTGAGCTCTGGCACCATCGCTGGAGCGATCGCCGAGTTGCAGAACCAATTCCCCGGCATCGCCGAGCGCCTCATGGATGAAAAGGGTGAGGTTCGACGCTTTGTGAACATTTACCTGAACGAGGAAGACATCCGCTTCCTCGACAATCAGGCCACCGTCATCAAGGACGGCGACGAGATCAGCATCATTCCGGCCATAGCTGGGGGTTGATCTTTTCAAGCTTTCCCAACCTCTCCAACGGCACCATGCCCACCAAAATTTCCAAGCCCGCCAAGGCCACAACGCCTCCCAAGGGTGCTCCAAAAGGTGCTCCGAAAGCTTCCAAGGCGGTCAAGCCGTTGCGAAGGAGTTTGGACTCTGACAAGACCTCTGCTCGTTTCTGGCTGACCTACCCGCCTCAGCGCATTAAGGCGCCGGTGATCTGGAAACTGGGGCATCAGTTCAAGCTGGTGACAAGCATCCGCCAGGCGAGTGTGACGGATGTGGTCGGTATTGTTTGCCTGGAAATCGAAGGGGCTGCTTCTGAGATCACCGCCGGGGTGCAATGGCTCAAGAAGCAGGGCGTGCGCGTTGAACCGGTGGAACTAAGCGCGGTCGAGTCCTGAAATCGCTCAATAGCCAACTCAATAAAACGCTCAATAAAACTCCGCTCACGACTGTGAGTCCGTGAGTTTAGAGGGTTGAGAGTTTTCATCAGGCCGAGCCCTTACTAGGGTTATCGGCCTGTTTTGTTTTGCACGCGCTTGGCTTCCACGCGCTCGTAGTTCAACGGGCCCACCCAACGCGTGTTGAACTGTTGGTGCAGGGCATCGCTGGGGAAGGGCGGGCGGGCCTCCCGGCCGTGACGGGTGTCGTCCATGCCGTGCCAAGGCAGGGGCTCGATGCGGTCTCCGGCGGCGACATGGTAATCGGCATCCTTGTTCCATCCGACGGTCCAGAGGAAGAAGCGCCGCGTGTGTCCGGAAGGGATCTTCGGTAGGGCGTCCGCGGCAAAAGCGAGCGTCAATTCATCGCCCGCGGCCACCGTCACCACCCCGTTGTCTTCTGCTGCGATGAGCCCATCGACCGAGCCATATCGGGTGGCCCAACCGCTGGGGGTGATCCGCCACGACGGGCGCTGACGGACATCCTCATGCAAAGGGGTGAGCGGGTCTGAGGGGCCTGTGGCGGCAAACTCTCCGTAGCCATGCCAATGGAGGTCGCTCGAGGTGGGGCGCAGGGTACCAACCTCAGCGGGTTGGTTGTTTTGGAACAGGGCGATGCGGTCCCAGTGCAGTTCAAATGCGTAGGTCAACCGCAGGCGTCGAGTCCCCTCCGGCAGGTGGCCTCCCAAGGGCACGAGGATGGTTTTGGTGCGCCCGGCCGGTGCGCCGACGGTCACCGGTCGGAGCGGTTTCCATTGGTCTGGTGCGGTCTCTGCTTCGAGCTGGGGGAAGGGAAAAGGTAACTCCGGATCATGGCTACCGGCGATGTTGGCCATGCCGCCGCCGAAGCGCAGCCAACCGCTGATGGCCAGGGTGAGTCCCGGGTGGTTGGTCAGGGGCCCGAAATCGAGAACGATCGAAGTGGGTTCCGACAAGCCTCGCAGTTGGGGAGCCCGTAGGCGCGGGGAAAATCGCTGTCCATCTTCTTGATCTAACGTGGCGGTCAGAGACGAACCATCGCCTGCCTGAGCCTCTCGGAGAGGAACACGACCCGAGAGAATTCGCAGTTCGTGGCGAGGGAAGGGCGGTCCAGGCACCAGTTTGCTCGTGGAATGCGCCTCGGTGTTCGCCGGAATGTCGACCCAGCCGAGCTTGGCTTCGTCGAGGTAGAGGATTTCGCGCAACTCCTCGGTGAGTTGCACGGTGTAGCGGCCCTCTTTGGGGACAAAATCGGCTGAACCGCCGAGCGACACCCATTCCCGAGGGTCGGCCACGATGTTGTGGCCGGGTCGGGAGGGGAGTCCTACCGGCGCAGAGCTGAGAATGTCGGTCAGGAAGCGGAACCCGGTGCCATCCCAGGCGTAGAGGTAAGGGCAGGAGCCCGTCGGGTTCTTGGGTTCGATGAGGTCGATCACCTGCTTCGGGTGGGCGCTCACCCCAAACAAGGGTTGGGTATCGGCCCAGCGGGCCAGGACTGTTTCGATGTCTTTGTGGCGTCCCACGCCGATCTCCACGGGCTTGCGTTGGACGCTACGCAGGGCTCGCCAATTGCCGGCGTTGAGCTCGATGTGCAGGCCGATGCCGCTGAAATTCGATCGGTTGCCAATGGGGCGAAACTTCACCAAGCCGTTGGCGTTGGCCCCCTCGTTGCGGAAGAACCGGACTCCGCCCCCTTGAGTCTCCAGCATGCAGTCAATGTCGCCGTCTTGATCAAAGTCCGCAAAGGCGGCATGGCGCACGGTGGAGCCTGCTAGGCTCTTGAGTCCCAGCGACTCGGTCATTTCGTGGAAACCCCGGCGGCCTCGGTTGCGCCAGACTCGGAGTCCATCGGTGCCCCAAGTAATCAGGTCTAGCCAGCCATCGTTGTCGTAGTCGAGGGCGCGGATCTTTTGGATCCCGTTTTTCTTGGCCGGGAGGCGCAAAGGTTCACGGAGTCCTCCGAAATACAAGGAGGCCGCGGTCTCGGTCACCAAGACCACGTCGGCCCGAAGGTCGTTGTTGAAATCTCCCACGGCCAGGCATCGAGCCACTGGCCAGTCCGTGGGCTGAGCCATCGCCGACAAGCCCTCCCGACGTTGATTGGACAGGATCCAGGGCGGCTCTCCCTTGCGCGTCAGCAGCACATCCGGGAGGTCGTCGTTGTTCCAATCTTCGATGGTCACCGAAGTGACGCCGGTGACATCAAATCCATCGCCCGGACTTGGCTTGCGTTCGCGGAAGATGGCCGTTCCGTAATTGGTGAAGGCCCTAAGTCGGCCTTCTGGGGTGACCGCTAGCAGCGCCAATTTGCCCGTGATGTCGATGTCCCCCAGGCTGGCGTCCGTTCCCTTCAGGGCTCGGATTCCACCCAGAGCCGATCCGTCGGTGATGAACCCGTTAGTGGCGAACTTAAGCAATTGGGAGCCGTTGGATCCCACGAGCAACGCGTCGTCGTAGCGGTCGTTGTTTAGGTCTCCAACGACGATTTCTTGAACCGTTCCGACCGTGGAGTTGAGCGGCTCAGACCTTGCCACGAAGGTGGCGTTGGAGTTCCAAAGGAGGCGCAACTGCCCTTGGTCATCGGTGAGCAAAACATCATTCCAACCGCGACGGTTGAGGTCGAACAAACCGAACGGACCCCTCAGTCGACTCGCCTCCGGGCCCAGGGCTCGGGCGGTGTCCTCGACAAATTGGACGGAGACTGGGTCGGATTCGGGCTGCTCGAGAGCGAACGGAGCCAGGATCTCGGTGTACTTGCATTTCTCGAAGAGTGCCGGGTTGTCGGCCGCCTGAGACTTTCCGGCCGCGACCCTTTGGTGCTCAGCCAGTTCGGCCGATGCTTGTTCCCGGGCTCCCTGCCGCAGGTAGGACTGGCTGAGTTGATAGTGGGCCGAAGGGTGATCCTTGTCGAATTCGATCACCTCGACGAACTGCTCGGCGGCGTCGGGGAAGCGTCCCCACCCTGCATAGGCAAGGCCCAGCTGGAAGCTCACGGTGTTGAGGGTGCGGTCGGCTTGCTTGGCCTCGGTCAGCGACTGGACCGCGTTGGAAAAGGCACCCATGCGGAGATGAGCGCAGCCAGCCAGGTAGTGAGCTGCGCCGCGACCGGGTTCGACTTGCAGCGCCTCACGGGCATGGACCAAAGCCTGAGAAGGTTGACTCGCCAAGAGGAAGGCGTTGGCCAAGTTCAGGTGAACGTCTGGATTGGACGGGTTCATCGACAAAGCCACCTGGAAGGCCTCGATCGCCCGCCGCGCATCGCCCGCGGCGTAGTAGCCACGACCGGCGTTCATGTGGGTGGCGAACTGGGAGTCCTCGTTGGAGGCCCGGTTGAACCACCAGGCCGTCGCCGCGATCCCAATAATAAATAGGAAAATGCCCACCACCAACGCGGGTGCGGCCGGGGATTTCTTCGGAGGACTCATGCGGGTCTGGACAAACTACTTTGAAATAGCAAAAAGCAACACCCTGACAGCCCGGGCGACTGCGCGGGATCTAGAGCCAGCGGTGTCAGATCAGAATCCGTCCTTCGAAGACGAAGGAGGCCGGTCCGCCGAGTCGAACATTATTGAAGCCTCCTTGGCCATCGGCTTGGAAAGAAACACTCAATTCATCTCCGCCCTGCACCTGGATGCGGATGGGTGAGGAGAAGCCGTGCAGACGGGAGGCTACCAGAGCGCTGGCGGTCACACCGGTGCCGCAGGCCAGGGTTTCTCCTTCGACACCCCGCTCATAAGTCCGAACGCGGAGTTGGTTGAGGCCGATGATTTGAACGAAGTTCACATTGGTGCCGCGCGGCTTGAAGTGGTCGTGCCAGCGCAGTTCTGAGCCAAGAGGCTGGACCATGGCCTTGTCGGCGTCTTCCACGAAGACCACGGCATGCGGCACGCCCGTGTTGATGGAACTGACCTCTAAGACTCCAGCTTGTGTCGTGACCTTCTCCGAGAGGCGGAGGTCGTGCGGAGCTGTGAGGTTGATGGTCACCCGCTCTCCCTGGAACTCGGCGGTGATCACGCCGGCGGCGGTTTCAAAGGTCACCGTGGGCTTGGTCCAACCGGTGGTCCGTTGGATGTACCGCGCAAAGCAACGGGCGCCGTTGCCGCACATGGCGGCATCCGATCCATCGGAGTTGTAGAAGCGCCAGGCCCAGTCGGCCTTGCCGGTGAGGCTGGGCACCAGAAGCATGAGGCCGTCGGCTCCGATGCCGAACTGCCGGTGACATAATTTGGCCACCTGCTCCGGAGTTAGCACGATGCGGGCATTGCGGTTGTCGAGCAGGATGAAGTCATTCCCGGCCCCGCTCATCTTGAGAAACTCCAGAGTCATGTCGGAGGTAGATCATAGGCCGATGTCCTGCCGCGACAAGAGTTCGGAAAGGTTGGGAATCCTAATGCGTAAAGGCGTCCGAGGCTTGGATCGCCGTGGGCTTGAACTTCGCCAGCCTGTGCGCAGGCTTTCGGTATGCGAATTATCCGCTCACCCAAGGCCATGCAGCGTCAGGCGCTGCAGTGGCGGAGCCGGGGCCTCCGCGTCGGCTTTGTACCGACCATGGGGTACTTGCATGCCGGTCATTTGAGTTTGGTACACGAAGCACGGCGGCGGGTCGGGGCCGATGGGGTAGTGGTCGTCAGCATTTATGTGAATCCCACCCAGTTCGCACCGACCGAAGATTTGGCCAAGTACCCCAGAGACTTCGCTCGGGATTCCCAATTGTGCCGCGAGGCAGGGGTAGACGTAATTTTTGCGCCGACGGATGGCGATATGTATGCGGGGCGCGAGGACGGGGATTACTCCACGTATGTCGTGGAGGAGGGGTTGACGCAGGGTCTGGAAGGGGCTTCGCGTCCCACCCATTTCCGGGGCGTGACTACTGTCGTGGCGAAGCTCTTCAACTGCGTGTTGCCCGAGGTTTCGGTCTTCGGGGCCAAAGACTGGCAGCAGGCGGCCGTGATCCGGCGCATGGTGACAGACCTTCAGTTCCCGATCCGGATCGTGGTGGCGCCAACCACGCGTGAATCGGATGGCCTCGCGATGAGTTCGCGCAATCGATACCTGCAACCCGAGGAGCGGGTGCAAGCCACTGTCTTGTGGCGGTCCCAGAAATGGGTCCGTCAGGAGGTTCGGCGATTTGTGGACGGTGTTCCATCAACCCGGCTCCGTCAGGGAGTGGAAGCCTTGGTGGCCGAGTGTCCGGCCGCGCGTCTAGACTACATCGCCTTCGTCGATCCGGACACACTGCGCCCGGTGGACTTGGTCCGCCGAGGGCATCGCATCGTCTTGGCGGTCTTCGTCGGCAAGACGCGCCTCATCGACAACGGCGCGATCTGATTGGATCC
>JBDKKQ010000278.1:0-10282 GCA_039796015.1 Verrucomicrobiota bacterium | reverse complement strand
GGGAAGGTGTTGATCGCTTCCAATTTCCACCCCGGTCCGGTACCGCTGCCGCCGGGGTTGGCCGTCGTCACGACCGGTCCGCCGATCATCGCGCCATCCATGGCAACGCGCCCCGAAATTCCGGCGGACCGGAACTCGACAAGGGCAACTTGCCGAAGACACCCCTCGATCAGTAGCCTGAGCGGTTGAGGGTTGTTCGCTTAAAAAGGTCACTTGTCAGATGAAAATTGACTAAAAAACCTTTATTTGCGGATTCCTTGCAATTAAAGACGTTTCAAACTAAATCTTGTCTTCAAGCGATTCCATCTTGCGCATCCATGCTTATCGAGTTCTCCGTCGCCAACTTCCGTTCCTTTAAAGATCGGGCAACCCTTTCATTGGAGGCCAGCCCGGACGATTGGCTTGAGGATAGCCATGTCGTTCAAACGGACCCGCTGCGGTTGCTACGCACCGCGGCCATTTACGGTGCTAATGCGGGCGGAAAATCGAACTTCCTCGTGGCGATGGCCTCATTTCGCGATTTGGTGAAGAACTCCTCGAAGAACTTGCAGCTTGGGGATCGGATCCCAGTGATCCCGTTTCGGCTTCACTCGGAGACTGAGCGTGCACCTAGTCACTTCGAAGCGGTGTTTCTCCACAACGGGACCCGGTACCGCTACGGCTTCGAGGCGACCGCCGAGGCGGTGACATCCGAGTGGCTATTCAGCCAGCGCGAATCCATCCGGGAAACCACCCTGTTCACCCGTGAAGGAACCCGGATCGAGGTCAGTGATACGTTCCGGGAAGGCAAGCCGGTGGAAAAGCTGACCCGTCCCAACGCGCTCTTCCTCTCCGTCGTCGCACAATTCAACGGCGAGGTCGCAGGCTCCATCGTGAATTGGATGAATCAGTTCCGGAACATTTCTGGTCTCAACGATCAGGCGACGCTGGGGTTCACCATGCTCTTGATGTCCGATCCGCAGTTCGCGGCGAACTACGGGCCGATGATTCTCGACCTGGTGAAACAGGCGGACCTGGGTATTGAGGGATTGCATCGCCATGAGGCCTCCCCTGAAAAGCTGGCGTCGATTGTTCCCTTTGGGATCCCCGAAAACATCCGGGCCCAGATCCTGAATTCTACCGGGACCGGCGCCTTCACGGTCACCTCGTCGCACCGGAAGTACGGTTCCAACGAGACACCCGTCGGCAGCGTTGAGTTCGACTTCGACTCTGACGAATCGTTCGGCACGCAGAAGTTCGTGGCGCTGGCCGGGCCATTCCTGCACACGCTGAATGAAGGTTCGATCCTCTTCGTCGACGAGCTGGAAGCGCGTCTCCACCCGCTCCTCACCAAGGCCTTGGTCGACCTGTTCAATGGTCCGGCCAATCGCAAGAACGCTCAATTGATCTACGCCACCCACGACGAGGGGTTGCTCGACCCGAAGCGCGTGCGGCGGGACCAAGTCTGGTTTGCCGAGAAGGATCGCAAGGGTGCCTCTCGTCTTTACTGCCTCGATGAGTTTAAGGGCGTGCGCAAGGAGGCAAAGTTCTCGAAGGAGTACCTGCTTGGTCAATTCGGTGGTGTCCCCCGGCTCGGTGACTTGGAAGAGGTAATTCAACATGTCCGCTAGGAAACCCTGGGAACGAGCAGATGCGGGCCGGAGTCGCGATACGCGGTCGCGCCGTCGGGTCCTGATCGTGTGCGAGGACGAGAAGAGTTCCCGGGACTACTTCCAGGCATTCCCGGTGGACCGATCTCGCACGGAGATCGTGGCGTTGGGCACCGGACTGAACACCCTCAGCCTGGTCGAACACGCCATCGGGCTTCGGAACCGCGCGGACGGCTCTGGTACGCCGTACGCTTCGGTCTGGTGCGTCTTCGACCGCGACAGCTTTCCGGAGGATAACTACCGCAAGGCGTTCGCGCTGGCCCGCGAGAACGGTATGCGCGTGGCTTGGGCGAACGAGGCGTTCGAGCTCTGGTACCTGCTTCACTTCAACTACCACGACACTGCACTGCCGCGCGCTCATTACGCGGCCAAGCTCAGGCCGCACCTCAGTAGTGCCTACAACAAAGCCGATGCATCGATCTATGATCACTTGGAGTCGAGGCAAGCCACGGCCCTGAAGAACGCCAGACGTTTGGAACGTCACTGGGCCGAGTTGGGCGTGGACAACCCGGAACGAGAGAACCCCTCCACGGGGATTCACAAGCTCGTCGAGCACCTCAACGAGCTGAGGAATTTGGGGGCGGCGTAACCCGCCATTTCATGAAAGCTCAGCGTGGAATCCGTAGGAGCCCTTCTCACGTGGCGTGAAATCATGGGTACGGAGGCGACCGAGCGCATTCTCCCCTCGCTCACCTCTGGATGCGCCAAAACCGGCGGCGTGCAGTATATCGTACCGAAGGCTTCTCCGCTGGTTCGTGATGTTCACTCCGGTCCGGTACCGCTACCGCCGGTGGTGCCTGAAATCGCAAACCGTCCTTCGATCATCGCCTCCAAGCTGGGGATCGATGAATCCAAGCCCGCCGCGATGACCGGCAGAGGGTTCGAGGCCTCAGGCAAAACCGACAGCAGCGGGATGGGGGGCGCAGCGAGCTCTGGAAGCGATCATCCCAGCCCCTCGCGGGTAGCGCGAAAGCATCCCCTTGCCTGAGCTTCCCTGCGAGCGCAGGACCGATATCAAACCAAAGGTACGCCAGCGGGTCTGATCCCGCGAAGCCTTACGCCAGCAATGGCTTGATGACTTCTCCGGCGATGTCGGTGAGGCGGAAGTCGCGTCCTTCGAAGCGGTGGGTGAAGCGGGTGTGCTCAATGCCCAGGAGGTGCAGCATCGTGGCGTGCAGGTCGTGCACGTTGACCGGGTCTTCGACGATGTTGTAGCCGAAGTCGTCGGTGCGCCCATACACCAAGCCGGGCTTGACGCCGCCGCCGGCCATCCACAGCGAAAAACACCGGGGATGATGGTCGCGACCAAAGCTGTTGGCACTAATGTCGCCCTGCGAATAGGCCGTGCGCCCAAACTCACCGCCCCAGACGACCAGCGTGTCGTCAAGAAGCCCACGCTGCTTGAGGTCCTGAATGAGGGCGCCGCTGGCTTGATCGGTGTTGCGGGTCTGGGCCTTGATACCATCGGGCAAACCGCCGTGATGATCCCAGTCGCGGTGACACAATTGGATGAATCGAACCCCGCGCTCGGCCAGGCGACGCGCCAAGAGGCAGTTGTTGGCAAAGGACGATTTACCCGGCTGGGCCCCGTACAACTTGAGCACCGATTCGGGTTCGGTAGACAAGTCTACCAACTCCGGCACGCTCGTCTGCATGCGGAAGGCCAATTCATAGCTGTCGATGTGGGAGGCGATGTCCGGATCACCCAGAATTCCCAGTCGCTTGCGGTTGAGGGTTTGCATCGCGTCGAGCAGTTGACGGCGCGAGTCACCGCTCATGCCCGGCGGGTTGGACACATAAAGAACTGGGTCTCCTTGGCTGCGCAATTGCACGCCTTGGTAGTTGGCCGAGAGGAACCCGTTGCCCCAGTACCGGGCTTGAAGCGATTGCCCACCGCTGCCGCTGACGAGCACGACATACGACGGCAAATTCGCATTCTCTGATCCCAACCCGTAAGCGATCCACGAACCCATGGTGGGGCGTCCGGGCTGCTGGTTGCCGGTGCCAAAGAAGGTCACGGCCGGATCGTGGTTGATCGCATCGACATGCATCGTGCGAATCAGGGAAATATCATCGGCCACCGCTCCGATGTTGGGCATGAGCGACGTGATCTCCATTCCGCTCTTGCCGTACTTCTTGAACTCAAAGGGAGATCCCACGCACTTGAGCACCGACTGTCCGGCCGTCATGCCGGTGATGCGCTGGCCCCGTCGGACGCTCGGCGGCAACTCCTGGCCGGTCATCTCCTTGAGCTTGGGCTTGGGGTCGAAAAGATCGAGGTGCGAGGGTGCACCCGATTGGAAGAGGTAGATGACCCGCTTGGCCTTCGGCGGTAAATGCAACGCTTTCAGCGCACCTGGGACGGCCTGTGTGATTGGATTGCCCGATGCTCCCCGGAGGTGCGCCGGCAACAGCGAGGCCAATGCCATGGCACCGAGGCCCGTAGAGCTGCGAGTAAGGAACGTACGCCGGGTCAGTATGCGCTCGGCTTCGCCCTGAAGGTAGGAGGGGTTCACTTGGTGATGGTCTCGTTAAGGTTGAGGAGCACGTTGGCCACTGCGGTCATAGCTGCCAGCGCGACGGGATCGGCGGATTCCGGGGCCTTAGACTCGCCCACGGCAATGAGGGCCTTGGCGGCCGCTGGGTCGGCCTGGAAGCGGGCCAACTGCTGTTCGTGAGTTTGCCTCAACACGGCCACCTCGTCCGGTTGGGGCTTGCGACCCAAGGTATGTCGGAAGGCACGGATCAACCGACGGTCAAGGTTAGCCGGTTCCTCCTTCAGCACCCGCTGCGCAAGGCCGCGGGCCGCTTCGACGAAGGCAGGGTCATTCATGAGCACCAGAGATTGCAGCGGGGTTTGCGTCCGCTGGCGCAAGAAGGTGCAAACCTCGCGGTTGGGCGCATCGAATGTGGCAAAAGACGGGTAGTGCGCGGAGCGCCTCCAGAACACGTACATGCCCCGGCGGTAGAGATCCTGGCCATGATCTTGGACGAAGACCGAGTCGGTTCCGTCCCAGATGCCCGGCGGTTGGTAAGGTTTGACGCTAGGGCCACCAATCTTCGAGTTGAGCAGGCCTGAGACGGCCAGCGCATTGTCGCGGATGTATTCGGCGTCCAACCGAAGGCGCGGACCGCGGGTGAAGAGTCGATTGTAGGGGTCGCGGGTCAGCTTCTCCGGGGTAGCCGTCGCCGCTTGCCGGTAGGTGGCGCTGGTGACCATTAGGCGCAGTTGGTCCTTCACGCTCCAAGGCTTGAGGTGGGGAGTCTTTTGGCCGCGCCGCTGGGTCGTTGCAGCTCCAGAGCCTCCGTCGCGGAAACGGACCGCCAGGAAGTCGAGCAACTCCGGATGGCTGGGCCACTCCCCTTGTGAACCAAAATCGTTGGCCGTTTTGACCAAGCCGGAGCCGAAGAGCATCGACCAGTAGCGATTAACCGTTACTCGGGCCGTGAGCGGGTGCTCCTTGGAAACCAACCAACGGGCCAACGTCAGGCGGTTGGTGGGACCTGCGGGCAGTGACGGCAGGAAGGAGGGAGTCCCCGGTTGCACCCGTTCCCCCCGCGTGCGGAAGTCGCCCCGAACCAACACGTACGTCTCCCGAGGGGGATCCAGCTCCTCCATGATGAGAGTGGTCGGAATTTTAGAATAGAAAGCGTCCTTGTTGCGGCGTGCCTGGGCTAGTGCCTTCTCGGCCCGCAGGAAATCGACCGCATGGTTTTCGCGGTAGAAGCGAGCCACCTCATTGCGTTCTTCGTCAGAGCGCTTGCCTCGCGACTTGGCCACAATCGCCGCATAGCCCTCAAAGGTCAGTGATACCGCCTCGGTGGCGGTGAGCGTCCGAGAATAAATCCGCAAGTCATCCAACTGACCGGTCAAGAAAGACTCTCCGTTGCGGGAGCCGATGCGAAGAGGTTCTTGAGTGGCAAAGGATCCCTTGAGCTGGTCCTTCTCAGTCTCCAGATCCTTGCGCACTCCGTTGACGAAGAGTTGAACGCCGGAGGCCTTGGCCGATCCATCGTAACTCATTGCGACATGAAGCCACTGGTTCTGAGCCAATTGTTCTTTGGTGCGGACCTTGATGGCGTCCTCGGGCCAAGCATGGATGAGGTGGGTTTGGAGGCGTCGATCCGAAATCAGCAAGTCCACCCCGCGGTATCCAGGGCCTTTTTCCATTTGGCTCAAGAGGGCGCCATCGCCTTGGATCCGAACCCATGCGGACACGGCGAAGGCATTGGTACGCCCCAAGTCCGAGCGCGAAACGCCCTCGGCGTGGGCCTTGCCATCGAGCTTCAGGGCTTTGCCCAAACGAGCATCAGCAAACTCGGGCGCGTTGGTTCCCTTCCAAGCGACTGCCGGATCTAGAGCGCCATCAAAGTTCCACCGGACCGCCACGCCGTGGGTTGACGCCAGCACTGGAGGCCTCTCGCCCAGTTCTCGCTCCCATTTCTCCTGAGTCTCGCCCAATTCGTTGCTCCGATCTTGGAGGGTTTTCTCGGCATCCTTGAGGGCAAAATCGGCCTCCACGAACCGAGCGGCCTGATCGGACGTCGGCACCGGCAGGCGCGGTGGCGGGTTGTCGGTGCGGATACGATCGAGCCCCTTTTCCGGCACGTTGTGGAAGAACGCGTAAAGCCGGTAAAACTCCTTGGTGCTAATGGGATCGTACTTGTGGTCGTGGCACTCGGTGCAGCCCACGGTCAACCCCATAAAGGTGGCCCCCACGGTGTTGACCCGATCCACCACATACTTATTGAGGTACTCGTCCGGATCGGCGCCGCCCTCGTCATTGGTCATGTTGTTGCGCACGAAGCCAGTGGCCACGCGCTGACTGACGGAGGGATTGGGCAAGAGATCGCCCGCCAACTGCTCGACGGTGAATTGGTCGAAGGGCTTGTCGGCATTGAAGGCATCGATCACCCAGTCCCGCCACAACCACATGAACCGGACGCCATCAAAGTGGTATCCGCTCGTGTCGGCGTAGCGCGCCAAATCAAGCCAGTTCTGGCCGACACGCTCTCCATAATGCTGAGAATCCATCAGACGGTCGACGAGGCGCTCATACGCATCCGAACGCTTGTCAGCGAGGAAGGCGTCGACTTCATCCACGGTGGGAGGCAAACCGGTGAGGTCGAGGGTGACACGGCGCTGCAAGCTAACCGAGTCGGCTTCCGGATTGGGCCGGAGCCCTTCGGACTCCAATCGAGCCATGACGAAGGTGTCGATGGCATTGCGAGCCCACTTGCCGTCTTGAACTCGCGGCAATTCCGGAGCGGTGGGCACGATGAACGACCAGTGCTGTTGCCAGCCAGCTCCCTGTCGCACCCATTGCTGGAGGAGTTCAATCTGGGCCGGCGAGAGGGGTTTTCCATGCTTGGGTGGCGGCATGATCTCGTCGGGATCCTTGGTCAGGATCCGCTCGACGAGAGTGCTCTTTTCGGGCTGACCAGCGACCAAGGCATGCTGGCCAGATTTGAGCGTTTGAAAGGCGTCTTCCTGACGATCGAGGCGTAACCCGGCCTTGCGTTTGCCCTCATCCGGGCCATGGCAGGCAAAGCAATGCTCCGACAAAATAGGGCGAATCTGTCGATTGAAATCCACGCGCGGTTCCAACGTGGGTGCGGTTCCGGCTTGAAGGGCCACGGAACAAAGGCTCATCAACACCACCCAAGCGACACCGTGACAACGGATTTGAAGAGCGCGGCACGCAATGGCAAAACAGAGGGTCACGCCGCGGAGGATGGTCTAGCTTGGAAGGTCCAGCAACCCCCCATCGCATCAGTCGCTCGGGGTGGTGGGGCGTCACTCATCCGTGGCTAAACAAAACTAAGCGATACGGACATCGGCCGCATGTCTGTTGTTCGATCCAGTAACTTTCACTGAAGGCAGGTTGTTATTTCTCATTGTTCTGTCGGAAGAACTCCACTGAGGCTGTGGGCATGGGTCCAGAGGGAATTAGTTTTCGACCCCGCTCCACACCGCCACCTCCGTTGGGCACCCTCACCGAGTTACGGATTGAGGGTATGGATTGCGGAAATTGCGTTCGATCGGTCACCGAAGCCCTCCAAGGCGTTGCGGGAGTTTCCCGGGCCGTGGTGGACCTCCGCAGTGCCATGGCACGGACTTACTGGATGCCCGGTCAGGCTCCAGAACCCGCACGGTTGATCGAGGCGGTAAAACGGGCGGGTTACCAATCCTTCTTGGCCGAGAACCCCGGATCCCCTTCCCCGGCCGGATCGCCCCCCGGAAACACCCCATCCAATCCCTGGACAACGGCCGTTTGGCTGGGAGTTCCCTCCACGCTGTTGCTGCTGACCGGCGATTGGATCGGAGGCTGGGGCATGCAACGAGGATTCCAGACCCTGTCGTTGGTGTTGGCGAGCGCGGTCCAAGCGGGTGTGGGGTGGCGATTTTATCGCGGGGCCTGGCGGCAGGCGCGGGTCGGCCGCTCCAATATGGATACCCTCGTGTCACTGGGTTCATCGAGCGCCTACCTTTGGAGCCTGTGGCTGTTTTTTACCCAGAGCCACGCCCACCTCTTCTTCGCCGAGTCGGTCAGCATCCTGACGCTCATCAGCGTGGGCCATGCCCTGGAAGCTCGGATGAGCTCCAAGGCCGGAAATGCTCTGAGAGCGTTAATGGAGTTGGCTCCTACCACGGCCCGACGTTTGGACTCAGCAGGGCACGAGGTGGAAACCCCCGTCGCCCAACTGCGCACCGGGGAGCGCCTTCGCATCAAACCCGGAGACCAAATCCCGGTCGATGCGGTCGTGCTGGAAGGGGACTCGTCGGCCGATGAATCCCTGCTAACCGGCGAGCCCATGCCCGTGAGTAAAACCTCCGGCTCGGCGTTGCTGGCCGGCTCAGCCAACGTCGAGGGAAGCCTCATTGTGCGGGTCACCGCGACCGGCGAACACACCAGCCTAGCCCGCATCGCCGCAGTGGTGGAACGGGCACAGTCCAGCCGGGCTTCTATCCAACGCCTGGCCGACCGGGTCAGCTCGGTTTTCGTGCCGGTGGTGGTAATGATCGCTTGCGTGTCGGCAGCAGCCTGGGCCTGGACTCCCGAGACACTCCGCCACTGGCAATCTTTCTTGAGTCCCCTGCTCTGGCACCCTCAAGCGAGCCTGTCCCCCATGAGCGATGCTGTCTCGGCCTTCTGTTCGGTGCTCATCGTGGCCTGTCCCTGCGCCATGGGGTTGGCCACACCGGTGGCTCTGATGGCTGGTATCAATGCCGCCGCCCGACGCGGTATTCTCATCCGGGACGCGGTGGCCCTCGAAAAAACCGGCCGCATCTCAGCCTTGGCGTTCGACAAGACCGGCACCCTCACGGTCGGGCATCCGGCCATCACTCGATGGGAAGACCTGCGGCCAGAAAATTTCCGATCCATTCCACTGCCCGCACTGGCCGGGCTTCTGGCCGATCGATCTCAACATCCGGTTTCGCGGGCCGTGAGCGCGGCGGACAAGGCTTTGCGGGATCCATCCCCAACCTCTGGGGCCAGCCTACTGGCGCTGATCTCGTGGCGGGAGTTGCGCGGTCAAGGCATCGAGGCCATTGCGGCCGGGGGTGATCCAGGCTCTCCCCTGCGGTTGGGGTCGGTGGGTTGGATGCGGTCGTTGGGGATCCCGTTGAGCGGCGTAGCTGAAGCCTGTCTGCAACAAGCATCCGAGGCCGGACACAGCGCGCTGTTGCTGGCCGAAGGCGGCGTCCTGCTGGGAATTCTGCACATCGGTGATGCCGTCCGCCCAGACTCGCTCGAGGTGGTCCGACGCCTGCAGGCGCAGGGTACGGAGACGTGGCTCATCTCGGGTGACACCGGCCCCACGTGTCATGCCGTGGCGAAGGCGGTGGGCATCCCCCCGGAACGGGTCCGTGCCGAATGCCGGCCTGAGGACAAGGTGCGGATTCTCGGCGAAATCCAAGCGCGCGGGCTTCATGTGGCCTTCGTGGGAGACGGCATCAACGATTCGCCAGCACTGGCCGCAGCCAACTTGGGCATCGCCGTCGCCAAGGCCTCCGACGTGGCCCGTGAGGCGGCAGACCTTGTTCTGCTGCGACCCGATTTAGCCGCGGTAGTCGAGGCATTGGATCTCGCCGATCGAACCCTGCGAACCATCCACCAGAACTTGTTCTGGGCGTTCTTCTACAACGCCGCCGCCGTGCCGCTGGCGGCCTTAGGATACCTGAGCCCCGTGGTGTGTGCCCTGACCATGGGCCTCTCGGACCTCATCGTCATCGGCAACGCCCTGCGCCTGCGGCGGAGGCGACGGGGCTGAGGGGAGAAGCGCTGTGCTCAGTCGTTCACGGGTTAGTCGTTTCAGTTTCAAGCTCACACAGAGGGACTGATCTCTGAGCGGTCCGTGTCTGCGGCGGACCGATCTCTGCGGTAGTCTGTGTCTGCGGACCTGGCGCTTTCGGAGAAATCGCCCTACCTCGGAGGTGCTTGGGTGAGGTGGAATTTTCGGCCACCCAGATGTAGTCCGAAGACTTCCTAGGTAGGGACTGATCTCTGAGCGGTCCGTGTCTGCGGCGGACCGATCTCTGCGGTAGTCCGTGTCTGCGGACGTGGCGCTTTCGGAGAAATCGCCCTACCTCGGAGGTGCTTGGGTGAGGTGGAATTTTCGGCCACCCA
>JBDKKQ010000277.1:0-3995 GCA_039796015.1 Verrucomicrobiota bacterium | reverse complement strand
CGCCATGCGTGCCTTGCTCAGCATGAATGAGAAACCCGAAGAGGTGTTCAATCTCTTCGCTCAATTGATCGCCAAGGGTGACAGTGTCCCTGCAGCCGCTCAGGGCTTGCGTCAATTGCCTAGGACAGCCTGGAACGCCTCCTCAGCAGGGACCGCGGCGACGGCCTTAGTTCGTTGGGCTGCTGCGGTTCCGGCTGAATCCCGCACCGATATCGGCTATGTCGATGCGTTGCAAACGGCCTCGGATCTTGCGGGCCTGATGCCGGAGTCGGCGTCGGTGGCCTTGCGCGCCCAGCTCAAGCAATTGCGGGTGTCGGTGTTCGTGATCCGCACCGTGCGTGAGCAAATGCGCTACGACGTGCCGCGTCTGGTCATTGAGGCGGGCAAGCCCTTCGAGCTCGTTCTCGAGAACGACGATTTCATGCCCCACAACTTGGTGATCGTGAAGCCGGGAGCTCGTGAAGCGGTCGGTGCCGCGGCCGATGTGATGCAGCCAGGAGCTCTGGACCGCGAAGGACGTGCCTATGTGCCGGCGCTTCCGGCCGTGGTCGGTGCGACCCGCTTGGTAGAATCGGGCAACCGAGCCACCCTGAAATTGACGGCACCCACGCAGGCGGGTGACTACGAGTATATCTGCACGTTCCCGGGTCATTGGCCCGTGATGTGGGGACGCTTAGTAGTGACCACCGATGTGGACGACTACCTGGCCAAGCATCCGATCGCTCCGGCGGCCGGTGGGACCCACGCCCACGAAGAAGGGAAGTAATTCCTGTCGGTTTCTGAGGCCGGGAATCCTTACGGGTTCCCGGCCTTTTGCTTTGTGTGTGCCCGGCCTAGCGCTGAGACTGCGGGTCGGTGCCCGCGGTGGGGCGTTGTTTTATCAATGGATCCATGGCTTTGATTTTTCAGAAAACCAGTGAAATTCGCACCTCGGTGGAGGCGCTCTTCCGATTCCACCAAGACCCGGCCAACCTCGAACGCATCAATCCTCCGGGAGTCCGCGTGGCCAAACTCCGCTTGCCCAAGCACTGGAAGGCGGGCGCGCGGTTGGGGGTGACGGTGGAGATCCTGGGAATGATCTCCCAGGAGTGGGAGGTCTCTCTGGAGACGGTGTCACCTCCCTGTCGCTTGGTGGATGTGGCCATTCGCGGGCCTTATCCCAAATGGCGTCACATCCATGAGTTCCGGGAGGTGGGGCCTCGATTGTCTTCGTTGACCGACCGGGTCGAATACCTTCCGCCGTGGGGACGATTCGGGCTGTTGCTAGACCGTTGGGTTTTCCGGCCCCAATTGGCACTGATGTTTGCCTGGCGGCACCGTCAGACACGTCGTCTTTTGGAACAGGCTCTCAAGCCAAAAAAAACTTGAGGGAGGGGTTGGCTGGGCAGGACTGAAAACGGGTGTGTGCCGTTGTCAGTCGGACTCCAGAGCACTGGTTGTGGCGACCGGCTTGTGCCCGTTACTCGTTCCCCTCGGGGAAGCGGAAATTAACGTCGGTGAAGGTGGTGCCCTTGATGGTGATGCCGAAGACTTTCCCGGTGAAGTTAGTAGTGGTTTTCAACCATGCAGCGCGGGCCTCGAACTGGCTTGTGTCCCCGCTTTTTTCTCCGGTTGCCGCATTGGCTACTGGGACCAGTTCGAGGGTTTGGGTCTGGTTGGAGACCGTTGTTTCGATGCTTAGGTGGGGCGCAGGGATTCGGATGAACGATTCCATGTGTCCATCGAGAATATAGCACGTGAGCAGTCCCGCCTCTGCCGTGCGGACTAATTCTAGATGGAAGGCTTCTTTGCCCAGGACGATCGCAGTGCCGCCATGCGGGGCGCGATGTTCGTGCTTGTGGGCTCCTCCGTGATTGTGGGCTCCATCGTGATTGGCTCCGGCCTTCTCATCCTTGTCCCCGCATCCTGTGAGGAAGGCAGACAAGGTGACGGCCAAGAGGGGGAGTGAAAATCGGGGGAATGGCGCGTAATTCATGGTTGGGGGCAGAAGTGCTTAGAGCTTCGTAATCCGTCGGCGATAGAATCGCGTGTTGGGCGGAGTGGCAAAGGAATCTTCCCAACGCACCGTGGCTCCGATCGGAGTGACGGAAGGCACCGGGGTCCAGGGCCCCATTAGGGTTGCGGCCGACTCTAAGTCTACCCGGGCTCCGTTTAAGCGCTCGGTCACTACCGGGAGTTCAAAGACGAGGCTGGGTGCGAAGCCGGAGCCCGGAGAGTACTTGAAGAGGGGGCGGCTGGATCGATCGCGCGGGTTGGTTCCGCTGAGGAATTCCGCGATATTGGGTTCGCCATCCTGATCGGGGTCCGCCTCGGGTTGTGCCTCGTCGGTCGAAACGACCCCAGGCCATTGGGCCTGGACCCAGTTCTGCCAGAGGGGCGGGGCTGGGGGAACGACCGGAAGTGGTTCCACAGCAAAGAGAACAGGGACGGATTCTCCTAAGAGAAAGGTCTCGGAACCCAATGGGCGGGCGCTGGGTTGGAAGACCAATTCGTAGAGTCCGGCCGTGGTGAAACCGAGGTTGTAATGGTCGTGCCCATTAACGAGCGGTTCGATCTGGTCATTGGCATCCAGGCCGTCCTTGGAATTGATGCGGAGAGTCACTCCGCCGCCAGAATCGGCCTGCCAGAGGAACACAGAACCGGGCCCGTGGACTTCCTTCAACTGCAAGCGCAGCCGTCCATCGAAGCGATCTCTGGGGAATCCTTCTGACGAAAAGCCGAGGAATACGAGGGCGGGATCCTGACTTTGGGGAAGGACCCAGAGTGGGGATCCTTCGGGGCCGAACATTTCGAAACCGGACGGGATGGCCAGTTTGGCTTGTTCTGCGACCACGAGCACCGTGTTGGTGGCCGAGTAATTGATACCACGATCCCCGTCGCGAATTTGAACGGTCATCGGCATTTCGGCATCGGCCTGGAACACCAGGCGGATATCCACGTGCTGTCGGGTGAACGCAATGCGGTTAGTGAGAGACAGGGCAGTGTCTGAAGCCCAGGTCACGGGTGCGGCCAAGAGACAGGCCCAGTAGGCGGCCTGGCAGACTGCCTGGCACGGGGGCCATGAGAAGGGGTTGCAAAAGAGGGGCATGGATATGGAACCCATCGGGCAGAAAATTGTAGCCGGCGATTTCGAGGAATCCAGCGACAGAGATCAATCGGGGGGGCGCGCGATATTTTCGCCCCGATCCACGCGAGCTTTCAAGAGCGTGGCCGAGACGGAGGAAACGTGGCCACAGGCCATGAGTTGGTTGGCACGACCGCCATCATGTCGGGGTGACGCCGGCCCATTGCCATGTCGGTCGGGTTGAATATCCGCCAAGACCGCGTCCCAGCCGCCTTGGACCCAATTCCGAGAATGGGTGTGGTCGTTGGATAGGCTGGGTTCTTTGTCGGTAGCCACCTCAAAGAGAGTGATGGTGTCGGTCGGATTCTTCAGGGTATCCATCCGCCGGAAAGATTCGGTGACCCCACCGAAGGGGCTGATCAAATCCACCATCACGTATTCGTTGGGGATGTAACTGGCCGCTTGGTTGGTGAGGCGAGCCTTTCGCAGGGGATCCGAGGGACAGGCCCGGATGGCATCCACATTTCCCACGTAAGGTCGCAGCGTGAAGATCCAGGATCGATTGGTGGCAGAAGTTCCGTGAGTCGTTTCCGGGAAGTATCCGCCGTGGTCATCGGCGTACATTTGAATTGCTAGCCCCAGTTGGTGCAGTCCCGACATGCAGGAAGCGGCCCGCGCCTTCGACTGCGCCTTGGCCAAGGCAGGCAATAGCAACCCCGCCAAGATCGCGATGATGGCAATGACCACCAACAGTTCGATCAGCGTGAAAGCTCGACGCGCGTTCTGGGACCTCAAGAGTTGCAAACCATTTGCAACTAATCAGCCCGCCGTCCCCATTGCAAACAAAAACCCCACGGACCTGCTCAGCTTTTCAATAGGGTGACAGGTTCAAAGTTTTGATAAGGCCAGGTCACCCGGCTGTCTTTGCAAT
>JBDKKQ010000276.1:0-4976 GCA_039796015.1 Verrucomicrobiota bacterium | reverse complement strand
TCAGTCGGGCCTCGGAATTGAAGCGGAACATCGCCGGGCCGTATTCGTCGCTCACCCAATAGCCGCCGTCAGCGGTCAGCACCAGACCCTCTGCGTCCAGAGACCGCCGGCCGCCACCGATGGAACTCGCCGGGGCCTGGGGCACCACCGGGGCGTTGGTATTGGCGGCATCAAATCCCGTGTAGGGAAGCCCCTCGCTGCCGTAGCGGAACAAGACCGTCGCGGTGTTGGTGAAGGTGATTTGTCCTTGAGCGACCGGACTTTCGCCGTAGTAAGGCGAGATGACGAAGTCGTACATCTCGAGGCGAGGACGGTAGTCGGTGGCACCATCGCCGAATCCGCGATCCGGCAGGCCCACGATGCGGCCGGAGATCCGGCCCGCGGTGTAGACCAGCGAATTGGTGTCGATGGCCATAGCAGAGAAGCCGCCGAGGGTGTCCTGCCGACCGTCGCCGGCCTTGTCGAAGGTGGCGGCCGGCACACGGCCGACGCCCACTAGGCCCTTGTTGACGAATCCGGCGAACTGTCCGAACGCCAAAGTCGCAGAGGCCGCGAAGATGGGTATTGATAGAATTTTCCTGAGTAGCATTCCTGCCACACTACCCAGTCGTAGGTTACGGGAGGGTTGGGTCGCTGTTAAGCCTGTGTTAACTCCATCTTAGGCTCCCTTGTGCCTCACTGCATCTCAGGTGCGGTTTTGTCTCAAAACTTTTGACACCCTTTGGCATTGGCTTGGCGGTAGGGACTGAGGTTGCCCTCCCCGCAGCGATCCGACTCGGCAGAATGATTGCCGCCCTGACGGAAGTCTCCATGCCAAGAAGGAGAACCAGGTCTGCGGTGAGTGCTTGCCAAAGTCAGTGCTCAGCTCTCAGGGAGGCCAGCGAGGCATTACGGTGAAAACCCCCAGCAAAAACATGACTGTGGATGTTCTGAACTCAGAAATAGCGAAACAGCGGCCTTAAAACGAAATTTCTTGCTCGTGGAGCACAAAAAGAACATTTTACAAGGTATGAACTTTTTATCAGAGCTTCAAACACCGGCCTTCTGGGAGAGTTTAATGCTGATCATCTGGATCAACATTATCTTGTCGGGAGACAACGCAGTCGTGATCGCTTTGGCGTCCCGTTCTCTGCCACCCGATCAGCAGAAGAAGGCAGTGCGTTGGGGCGCCGGAGGGGCTGTGGTTCTCCGCATCCTCTTGACGGCAGTCGCCTTCAAGATGCTCCACTGGCCCTATCTCAAGATCGTCGGTGGACTCCTTCTTCTATGGATCGCGATCGGCTTGCTTGTTCCGAATAAAGAAGAGGAACACGTGGATAGCCCCAACAACCTTCTCAAGGCGATCAAGGCCGTGCTCATCGCGGATCTGGTAATGAGTCTGGACAATGTGCTGGCCGTTGCCGGTGTGGCCAAGGACAGCGTTCTGTTGCTCGTCGTCGGTCTGGCCGTCAGCATTCCGTTGGTGGTTTTCGGGGCGACAATGTTGATGAAGTTGATGCAGCGATTCCCGGTTATTATCACCGCGGGCGCAGGTGTTTTGGGATGGGTTGCGGGAGAAATGCTCATCACCGACCCCAGTTCGAAGGTTTGGATCGAGAAAAACCTGACATGGATGCACATAAATACCCCGATCGGGGGTATCAGTTGGTCGCAGATCGTCGGTGCTGCTATGGTGATCGTGGTCGGCAAGGCATTGGCGGCTCGCAAATCGAAGGGCCAGTCTGAGGAACCCCATTCGGCTTAAACACCCGACTCCCCGGAGCCGCCTGCCGCTTCTTTCCGAGGGTGGATAGGATTTCATCTCCTTCTGCCTGTTTTCGGGGGTCAGCAATGGAATATTGCTGACTCCGCAGCCAACGGCCGGGCTCCGGACAAGGGCCGGCTGCAACCCGGCCAAGCACTCACTGGGTCTCCGCACTCACTGTGTCTGAGGGGATTGCCAACGCCCTCCGGATCGGCCTTCAACCCGAAGAGATCGATGGATTATATACTGCCGTTGAATGATGTGCCGTTGAATGATGTGCCGTCTCAGACGAAGGAGTGATGGCGCACCGGTCCACGCACCGAAGGAGGCGCAGCACTGAGCGCGATCGACAAGCCGATCAAAAGATGCTGGATGTTTATGGATGCGATTTCGCATCCGAAGTCGCCGGGTCGGTCTGCGATCCTCGGACGCTTGCGAGGACGGCCCGCCATTCCTCGGCGTGGGGGATGTTCTCGTAGCCCTTCATTTCAGGGGTGCCTCGAGTGAAATGAACTGCTTTCGGGTCTAGCCCAGGATCCGAATGCCCCTCCAACCAGTTCCAGATCGGTGGAAGATCCCCGATCAATGAGTCGTCCAACCACTCGAACGCGTGAAGGTTTCGTCCGGGCCGAGTGTTGATCCAGCTCTCAAGGGGCGCATGGGCCGGATGCTGGCAATTCCAAAGCACGAGGCTCGACCAATTCTTGCGCCGGTAGTTGAGCTGCAATTGCCCATCCATCTTGATGCCTTCAGGCGGAGCATACTGATGCTGCACGACTTGCACCGCATACCGTGGATCCGCTAGAGCCAGCAATTCCTGAATGTCCGCCCGCCACAGGAAATCGCAGTCGCAGAACACCGCCCAGGGCGTGGTACTCAAGAGTGGTGTCAAAAAGCGGGTGATGGCGAACTCGGTCGACATGGGCGCTTCGGAAATCACATCCCACAAGCGTCCCTCCCTCCGCTCATGGCGCCGCGTGTAGAGGCCCAACCCTCGCAGGTGCGGTTCCAATAGTGGCACTAGTTGTGGCACCTTCTGGCAATGGTTGCGAATCGACCTGACACACACCTCGTAGGCGGCCGCCTCCCTAGAATCGAACCCGATGAAGATCTCACAGTTCATAAATACAAAGTCTGAGACTGCCGGAATTGAAGGGATGGGCGCATTCAATCCAATCGAATGACCCGAAGGAGCGAGGTGGCTTCCTCGAAAACCTTCTTAACCGAAATTCGGCCCATCGCTTCTGCACAGTGGGCGCAACGCTTGCGTCTCCCGCAGGGCGTTCCGCCTGAGAATAAATTCACATGATGCGCATACCCCGTCTGCGCCGGGGAAATGTAGCCCCCAAAGATCACGATTGCCGCCGTTCCAAACGCTGCGGCCGCATGATGCAGGCCGCCCTCCGGAAGGATCGCCAACCGGGCACGCTCCAGCACGGCGCAGGCCTGTCGAAAACTCGTGGTTTTGATGATCTCCGCTCCCGGCAACGGCGGGCAATGTTGGGAGGCAAACTGGGAGACCGGATATCCTTTGGATTGAAGGTGGGCCGACAAGGCACACCAGCGATCCCATCCCCAATCCTTGTTGGGACTCGCCTCCGGCTTGAGCGCGGGCTCCAGAAGAATTCTGCCCGCATATCGACTCCCGACAGTCCGTTCCTCGTCGGTCAGATAAATCTCGCCCAGCGGACAAACCCATTCGCGCCAAACCCATCCCTCGAGCCTCTGACCTGCGATGTAATCGCGCTGCCCCGGGGCATTCACCAATGTCTGCACCTTCCCCCGATAGCCGAGGGCAGCAAACCGTGGATTGTTCTCCCACACGGGACTCCAACGGGGGCGTCCGCGCTGATCCAATACCCGGACGGGTGCGGCGTTCCTTCTCTGCATGCGGCGCGCCAGACCCGTTACGATGAGTTCATCTCCCAAGCCCATAGGTCAAACCGCTGCCTGAAGCGTTCTCCAAGCCACGCCGCTGCGAAACTCCTCCAGACTCCATTGTTGGCCCGCCAAGGCCGCTGCCCACGCCGCCCGCCCCGGAGGATAAATCGGTGATTCAATCTTGGTGAAATCAGACAAGCCCATCTTGGAAGCCGCACAGTCCCCCGCCACAAACACCGGGACACCTGCCAGCAAAGCCTCATTGGCCGCAGCGCTGGACCAAGTCACCAATGCCCAGCAGTCTACCAATGCCTCTTTCAGACTGGCCGCCAACGCCATCTTGTTGCTGCGCCAACCCCGCACCTGAATCGGTCGGTCGGTGTGTCGCCGAATTTCCGCCAGCGCCTGCTCCCAATAGTCTCCGGACTTTCTGGCCACCACCGACATGTAGGTGCTTGACTGCACCGCCACCACCAGGTGACGTCCGGATCTCTTCCAGGGCGCAATTTCTACGCCCAGACTCGCAAACCGCTTCCAATCGGGACGCTCGCTCCCGGTTGCCTGAACCCCCCGGCGCACTGCACGAAACAGTCGCCCGCGAGCGGCATCGAAGTAGGCATTGTCTAAATAGTACCAATCCGTTCCCTGACGAACTGCTTGTCGCCATAAATGCTGGGTCGGTTCGGTGACCCCAAAAAAGCAGGCAGCTCCTGGATTCAATCGCGCTGGAGGCGGCTGGAACACCCCACTTCCTCCGGCACCTTGGACAAACGCCTCGCAAACCACGCGTGCCTTCGCCTTGCCTTTCGCCGCATAGCCGCACAGCCGCGTTTGAAACACGCGGGGAACAGCAAGGCCCGCACTCGGAGATTCATCGATCTCCGGTCGCCAATTTTCCAGCGTGGCGTCATAGCCATCGCTGCAGCAAACAACCGGCGGCCACGTGCTCGCCAAATCTCTGCCACTGAGATGGTGAATGGATTCCAAGGCTAGTTTTCTGAAACTATAGACTCCGCAAATAAATTGAGATGCGACCCTGCAACTTTTTTGTAAACAGTGCTTTGAAGCAGCACCTTTCGTTCCAAGAAAAAGGACACTCCGATCAGCGGGTTTCCTTGGGTTTCCGCCGCTGGAATCACCCCCTGTGTTTTAATCTCTCAACACGTTGCAGTGGCTAGGTGCGGCCAGCGGGGCCGCGGTCACTACTTCGTTTTTAACGCAAAGGCTTCGGCCAGGGCGGTTTCCAGTCCGGCAACTTCGTCACTGGAAAGGTCGGCGTATTTCTGCGAATTGCGCCAAAATGTTTGTTACCGGCGAGGGGTTGGGACTGAGGTTCTGAAAGGTTCTTCAA
>JBDKKQ010000275.1:0-5484 GCA_039796015.1 Verrucomicrobiota bacterium | reverse complement strand
CCGATTGCCGGGTGGTGGGCCTTTATTATCCCAGAGCCGACGAACCCGATATTTGGCCCTTGGTTGAGCGGGCTTGGTCGGCAGGAAAATGCGTTGTTTTACCCACCTACGATGAATCATTGGCCGCGTATCAATGGTGCCGGATAGACAGTTCCGAGGATCTGATTCCGGGTCGGTTTGGGATCCCGGAGCCTCGGTCTCGGTGCGATCGGATGGATGCCGTGCGACTGGACTTAGCGTTTGTTCCGGGGCTAGGATTCTCGACCGATGGGGGGAGGTTAGGAAGAGGGCGGGGTTTCTATGATCGGCTGCTGGAGTTCTTCCGCGGTCGGAGCTATGGGGTCGCCTTTGATTTTCAGCTGCTTCCGCAAATTCCCCGAGAGGGTCACGACGTTGAACTGACGGGTGTGCTCACCCCATCGGGTAGTCGATTTGTACCGTCGGGTGTTGCATTGAAACATGGTCACTGAATCCTGGATTTTCGCGGTCGGAGGCGTGCTGACCGGCACGGGGTTGGCCTATGTCATCTACCGCTTTCGCGAGCGGGCCTTGCGTGCCGAATTATCAATCCGGGAGCGGGAACGGGCCGATCAATCTCGCAAGGAGACCGAGGCTCTCCGCGTCGAGGTCCGTCTGGCAGCCCAGCAAGATCTCAATCGTTGGAGAGCCGATCAGGACCGAGATTTGGAATCTGAGCGTTCGCGTCTGGGCGGCACAGAATCCCGTTTGGCCGAGAGGGAAGCTTCGGTGGGACGTCAGATGGAGCGATTGGTCGAGCAGCAGGACGACGCGCGACGTAGGTCGGAGGCCCTCGACGTGATTCGAGTGCAGTTAGATCAGGATCGTCTCGAGATCCGGCGGTTGTCCGAGGAGCGCAAGAGTCAATTGGAGTCGTTGTCCGGTCTCAGCGCCCTCGAGGCCCGAACGCTGTTGCTGAAGGAGGTTGAACAAGATTCTTCTCGAGATGCCGTCAACCTCAGTCGGCACATCCTTGAAAGCGCGAAGAACGGTGCCGAGCAGCAGGCCCGGCGCATCATCGCCACGGCCATCCAACGCTACGCAGGCAAACACACCTACGAGACCAGTACGGCCACGGTGGCCCTGCCGAGCGAAGAAATGAAGGGTCGGATCATCGGCCGCGACGGGCGCAACATTCGTTCTTTCGAGAACGCCACCGGCATCACGGTGTTGGTAGACGACACGCCCAATGCGGTGGTGGTCTCCGGCTTTGATCCAGTCCGGCGCGAAGTGGCTCGGCAGTCCATGGAACGACTGATTCTCGACGGCCGCATCCACCCGACCCGCATCGAGGAAGTGGTCGCTGCGGTCACGGTTGAGATGGAAGACTTCATCCTTCGCAAGGGCGAGGATGCGGTCTACAAGGCGGGCCAAACGGCAGTCCATCCGGACGTGGCCAAAATGCTGGGTCGGTTGCACTTCCGCCACAGTTACTCCCAGAACGTCCTCGAGCATTCCCTGGAGGTGGCCCATCTCTGCGGTTTGATGGCCGCGGAACTCGGAGAGGACATCTTGTTAGCCAAGCGATCCGGCCTGCTCCACGATATCGGTAAGGCCATGTCCCACGAGGTCGAGGGCCCCCACGCCAAGGTGGGTGCCGATTTCCTTAAGCGTTTCAATGAGTGCGCCGCCGTCGTGAATGGGGTGGCTTCTCATCATGAAGAAGTACCGCATGAAAACGCTCTGGGTATCCTTGTTGCCGCTGCCGATGCCATTAGTGCCACTCGTCCGGGTTCCCGCAGCGAGGGCATGACCACCTACCTCCAGCGCTTGGAGAACCTCGAGCGCATCGCCTTCGAGTTTCCCGGAGTGGAGCGAGCCTTTGCCATTCAGGCGGGTCGTGAACTGCGGGTGGTGGTGAAGCCGGAGGTGGTCGACGACCAGGCCTCCCTGCGGATGGCGCGTGATCTGGCTCGCCGCATCGAGGAGGAATTGCTCTATCCCGGGCAAATCCGCATCACAGTGGTCCGTGAGACCCGTTGCGTTGAATACGCCAAGTAGGCGTCCATTGGTGTTCAGGTGACTCTGCACGGAAAACACAGTTGCTATCGGGGTTGCCTGTGATGGGGTCACACCATGTTCCGAGCCCTGTGCGCTATTGGTCTTGCTTGCATGAGTGCTACCGTTTTTGCCCAGATTCCTGACAATCTTGTGGTCGAGGGAATCCCGCCGATTCCCATCGCATTGAAGCGCGATGCTTCCCGATACCTGGAGTTTCGGACTGCGGCCTTTGCCTCATGGCATCCCACCCGCCGGGAAATGCTCATTGGCACCCGGTTTTCCGACACCCTCCAACTACATGCCGTCGCTCAGCCAGGTGGGGCTCGTCGCCAGTTGACCTTTTCAACGGAGCCGGTGGCCGGAGGGCAGTTCGAGCCCCGTCAGGGGCGTTTTATCGTCTTCAGCCAAGATGTCGGAGGTGGAGAATTCTACCAGTTGCACCGACTCGATTTGGCGGAGGGTAAGACGACGTTGCTGACCGACGGTCGCAGCCGCAATGGCAATGCCCATTTCTCCCACGACGGTCGCTGGCTCTTCCACAATTCGACCCGTCGCAATGGCCGCGACACCGATGTCTGGCGTTTGGACCCTCTCCGGCCTGAATCGGCTGAGATGATTTTGCAAGTTTCCGGCGGCGGTTGGGCGGTGCTCGATGTGCAGGACGACGGATCCCGGGTGCTGTTGCAAAACCGGCGTTCTATCACCGACAGTGAATTGCACCTGCTGGATGTCGCCACGCGGAAGCCCTCGAGGCTCACGCCCGCCAGTCAGCGGGTCGTCTCGTACGGCTCAGCGCAATTTTCCCGAGACGGTCGGAGCGTGTTTGCGACGACGGACCTGGATTCGGAGTTTCTTCGCCTTGTCCGGATCGATGTAGCCAGCGGCGGCCTCACTCCTTTGGGGAGCAATACTCCAAAGTCGCCGGCCTGGGACATCGAGGCTTTCGAGGTGTCTCCCGACGGTGAGCAACTGGCGTTTGTTTCCAATGAAAACGGGTCTAGTCGTTTGTCGCTCCTGAAATTGAGCTCCGGAAAAGTTCGGGCCGTGTCCGGTATTCCCGCTGGGGTGATGACCGGTTTGGAGTGGCATGAGAATGGTCGCGATTTGGGTTTCAGTTTGGCTCACGCCCAGTCTCCCTCCGACGCCTACTCGGTGGACGTCAAAACTGGCCGCCTAACTCGCTGGACCGAGAGCGAGATCGGCGGGTTGCCGGCAACGGCATTCCGCGAGCCAGAGTTGATCACGATCCCGAGTTTCGACCAGTTGAAGGTCAGCGCGTTTGTCTATCGTCCGGATTCCTCGCGGTTCGCGGGGAAGCGGCCGGTGGTGGTGATTATCCACGGCGGCCCCGAATCCCAGTCGCGGCCCGGATTCATGGCTCGCTACAATTATTTCCTGAACGAGTTGGGCGTTGCTCTGGTGGTTCCGAATGTTCGTGGGTCGGCCGGCTACGGAAAACGGTTCCTCACCCTGGATGACGGTTTTCTGCGCGAGGATTCGGTCAAGGACATCGGCGCATTCCTCGATTGGATCGGGACCGATTCGGGGCTCGATCCATCCCGCGTGTCTGTCATGGGAGGTAGCTATGGCGGTTACATGACACTGGCGTCTTTGGTGCACTTCAGCGATCGGCTACGGTGCGGCGTGGATGTTGTCGGTATTTCCAACTTCGTCACCTTCCTCACCAACACCCAGGAATACCGTCGGGATTTGCGGCGGGTGGAGTACGGGGACGAGCGGGATCCCCAGATGCGCGCCCATCTGGAAAAGATCTCACCGCTCAATCAGGTCGATCGGATCCGGGTTCCGTTAATGGTTGTCCAGGGTAAGAACGACCCCAGGGTACCACTCAGCGAAGCCGAGCAAATGGTCCAAGCGCTCCGAGCCAATGGCCGCGCTTGCGCCTACTTGATGGCCCGGGATGAAGGGCACGGATTTGCCAAGAAACCTAACGCCGACTTTCAATTCCTTAGCACGATTTTGTTTCTGCGGGAGCACCTCCTGAGCGGGGAGCCCCTTCGCTAGCGCGCCCTAATGGAGGCTGAATAATAGCCGACGTTGCAGACAATTTTCAGCGGAGGAGACTGTCGGCCCACTGCAAGCGGAACCACGGAAACAGCACCTCTACGGCGACCAGGCCTAGGAACAGCGTGCTAATGGTGCCGTTGAGCTTGAAGAAGGCGACGTTGACAGAGCGGGTGTCCCGCCGGCGCGCCAACAAGTGCTCGGCGAGCAGCAGCGCACCGATGACCATGAGGCCCAGCCAGTAGGCCAGTCTGAAGGCCGCCAGCGCCCCAAAGATGGCCAGCAAGATCCACAGCAGCAGGTGGGCGATGAAGGCGACACCTAGGGCGTTCTTGGGTCCCCAGCGCACCACCAATGAGCGCAGTCCCTGAGTGCGATCGAATTCGTAGTCTTGGGTGGCGTAGATGATGTCGAAGCCGAAGAGCCACAGGAGGACGGACAGTGCCAGAACCAACGGCACTAAGGCGCTGTGGCTCAGCTTGAGTTTGCCGTCGATCATCGGAAGGAACTCCACGCCGCCCTTCACCGCCAACCAGGCTCCGACCGGGGCGATGGCTAGCGCGATACCGAGCCAAACATGGGTAAAATCGGTGAAGCGCTTGGTCAGCGAGTAGAAGCAAATGAAGAAGAGAGCCACGGGCGACAGGGCAAAGCAGAGCGGGTTCAGCATCCAACTGGCCGCCACCAAGGCCGCGCCGCTGAGCAGGCAGAGGCTCACGGCACTGGTCATGGAGATGGCACCGGCCGGCAGGTGTCGCCCTGCCGTGCGCGGATTCAATGCATCAAACCGACGGTCCACGATTCGGTTGAAGGCCATGGCACAAGTGCGTCCACTGATCATGGCGGCCAGGACTAGCAAGAAGACCCTCCAACCGGGCCATCCATGCTGATCGCGGGCGGCCAGCATCATGGAAGCCAAGGCGAAGGGCAGGGCGAAGACCGTGTGACTGAACTTCACGAACGAGGCCCACTTGGAAAGCAGGGAAATCATCGGAGCGTTTTCTTGGGGGCCGGGCGGAGATAAAGCAGAGACATGGGAAAATGGCTTTGGACGCGGGGCATGGGGCTATTCGATTTCTTCCTGCCAACGCACGGTCAAGCGATGGGTCACCCCCATGTGGTCGAGGACGCGGGCCACGACCGTGTCGGCGACGGCTTCGACCGTGGTGGGCCGATTGTAATAGTGCGGGTTGGCGGGAATGAGCAGCACACCAGCCTGAATGAGGAGTTCGAAGTTCTTCACGTGCACCAGCGAGATCGGGGTCTCGCGCGGCACAAGGATAAGCTTGCGGCGTTCTTTGAGCATCACGTCGGCGCAACGCAGCATGGAATCGGAACTCAATCCGTGTGCGATGCGTCCTAGGGTTCCCATGCTGCAGGGAATGACCACCATGACATCCGGCGGATTGGATCCGCTGGCAAAGGGCAGGTTCATCGAAC
>JBDKKQ010000274.1:0-4907 GCA_039796015.1 Verrucomicrobiota bacterium | reverse complement strand
TAAAGTCCCGGGCGATGAGCCCACGCCAACCGGAGGTGCCGAACTTGATCGAAGTCACCGGGGAGTTGTCGACCGCCAGCCCGAAGATTTCAAGCCGGCCGAGGCCTTTTCTTGAACTCGGGATTGTCCGACGGGTCCATACCCGAGCTCCGCAACCGAACTCAGATCAAGTCGGGCTCGCCGGTCACGCGGACCTTGTCCTGAGCTTGGATCCCTCCGGACTTGAGGCTTTGGTTGGCGGCGGCGTAGCCGGGGATGATGCGGTTGAGTTGCTCTTGGCTGGCCCCGAGATGATCGCGGATCACCTTGCCCATCACTGAGCGGAAATCGGTGGCCCGTTGCAAGTAGCGGCCGGTGCTCTGGAACATCGAGCCATTCATGCCCGTCTGCCAGGCCACCGGATCCGACGGGCCGCAGTTGAAGACACCGCTGTGAGTCACCTTGCCGGTGGCGTCGGTGCGCAACCCCTTGATGCCGCCGCCGGCGACATACATGACGCTGGCCTCGGCGTGGTCGGTACCGTTGTCTGAATTCTCAATGGTGGTGCGACCGAATTCCGACAAGGTCACAATGACCAGGTCATCCCAGCGGCACTGGTCGGCGTACTGGCGGAAATACTGCCGGAGCGCGTAAATCGACCAACCGACCCGCTGCAACAAGTTCGCGTGGGCGCCGGTGGCTCCGCCTTGATTGCTGTGGGTATCCCAACCGTCGATTTGAGTGCCGGCCACCAAGGCGTCAGTTTTGTTAAGGACCAGTGCGGCCGACTTGAGTTGGTTGAAGTAGCCGTAGGCGGAGGTGGGGACCACGTAGCCCGGATTGGTTGCTCCGGAAGGTCCGGCACCATTCTTCGCGTTGGTGGTCGGGAACAGCGAATAAGGTTTGTTGCCGTCCGAGTTTTGGTTGTCGACGAAGGTGTTGCCGGCCTCGCTGAAATCGATGCCAGCAAAGATCTCCAGCGTCCGTCGCATGTTCTCGTATTGCTGCTGGAGCAGATCTCGGTTGGCTTTGTCGGGGAAGGTGGCTCCCGTGGCTGCCTGGAGTGCGCGGGCGGTCTTGAGATTGCCGTCGGCTGTATTGGGTACCCCCAGCAAATCGTAGCGGGTCGGGTCTGAAAGATTGGTCATCGCTGAGCGCGATCCCCGCAGGAGGAGTGGCAGCGAGTTTTGGAAGGAAACCCCAGTCAGCGAGTTCTTTCCCGGACGCCCTGATTCAACCATGGCTCGGTAGAGCAGGCCGTCTTTGACCATGTTGGTCCGGGGGGCACCGGTTTCCCAGTAGGATTGAGAATCGAAGTGGGAACGCGATTGTTGCGGATAGGCCACCCGGTGAATGAGTGCCAATTCGCCGGCATTGTAGACCGGGGTCAGAAACTTGAGAGCGGGATGCAGTCCGGCAAATCCATTGCCCAGCGGGAGCGAGTAGGGGTAGGCGAAGGTGGCTGCGTTTGTGCCCGCTTCCGGAAACAACGCTTTGCCCTGCACATTCCAGCTTTGCGCGGGATCGACTGGGATGGCGATGTTGTCGCGGATTTTGGGGCCGTAGGCGTCGTCGCCGTGGGGGATGACGTTGTTGAGTCCGTCATTGGCCCCGCGCAGAAAGATGAAGAGCAGTTTCTTGACGCGACCATTGGTGCCGGGCTGTCCGAGCCCGCCTTCTGCGAGCGCCTTTTGGACGAAGAGCGGAACGTCGGTCAGCGAGCTCAGGGCGGCCGTAGCTGCCAGGCCGGTGGCGGTGCTGAAGAAGTTTCGGCGGGTGAGGATTTGGGGCGTGTTCATGGCGCAGGAGTTGGAGCGATTTTCAGTGCCGGACCTCATTGTTCCTGAAAACGGGGTGAACTCAGCAGTAGGGCGGCGAGGCCACGCACACGGGTGTCGTAGTCCTTGGTTCCGGGAACCAAGTTCGCGAACTCGGAGGGCGTGGTGCCATTGTCGGTGGTGTTGAGAAACTGGATGCTCAGGGCCCGGTATTGGCTGAGGTTGGCGGATCCTTCTGAGGGAAATAGCAACCGGAGCAGGTAATCGGTGACCGCTTCGGCAGAACGGTTGGCTCCGTTGGTCAGGCGGAGCGCCAGCAGTGCTGAGGGATCTATCCGGCTTGAGCCCAGAGAATCGGGCGAGCTGCGGACGCCGGTGCCCGTCGCCAGGCCGGCGCCAGCCAGAGCCAACGACTGCACATAGCGCAAGCGCTCGCTGAGTGTGCCGGCACTAATCCAACCACCGGCGTCCTCCGCGTATCCGTCGGGTTCGGCCCGGTCGAAGAGGCGCATCCGGCCCGCCCGGTCGAGCAATCCACCGGAGGCCACGAGGCTGGGCGCGTCGGCGCTCGCAGTGCGGGATCCATCGGGTTTGGAGGCGCGGAAGGCTCGCAACGTGGAAGCCGCAAATTCCAAAGGAGTCTTCACCTTGGCGGCTGCCGTGTTGGGGTTGCGGAAGAGATTGCTCTTGAGGAGGACCCTCAGGACCTCACGCATCTGACCTTTGGGGCCCCCGTTTGTGGGGTTCTCCCAGGCCAGCATGCAGTCGTGGACCAGCGACTCTTCGGGGGAGGTCTCGGCATCGGTAAAGTCGTAGCCGTGGTGGAAATTGTCGTGCACCAGCAGGCGGCAAAGCTTCACCGAGAGGTATTCTTGGGTGAAGGGTTGATCGGCCATGTGCCGCACGATTTGATAACCGTCTTGGATGCCGTTGGTGGTGGAGCCGTTGCTGAGTTTCAGTCCGTACGGCCGCCCCGCCCACGGAGGACCAAACCGAGCAGGAACAGTTTTGGGCGAGTTGGTGAGGATGTTTCCTTTGGCATCCCGTTCGTAGAAGACCCACTTGATCCGGGGATCATGGCGATCGGTCCGGTAGCGGAAGGACCAAAGTCCCAACAGGTTGGTCACGCTGTTGCGCTCTGTGGCGTTGGTGAGCCCAGAGGTGATCATCGTGGTGGTCCGCGTTGCGAAGGGGTTCGCTGCCTGATTGGTGGCGAGGAGTTCGACCGTCCATCCGGTCCAAGCCCGGGAAATTTGTTCGATGTCGCCTTGCTCGTAGCCGTTGTCCACGCCGAAGGCGAAAAGTTCACACAATTCGCGCGCGTAATTTTCGTTGGCGATGCGGTTAGTCTTGGTGGTGGTGTCGTAGTCTCCCCGGGACAGGACGGTGTCGAGGTAGATGATCATGGCCGGACTTTCGACACTGATCTTCAGGAGGTCGTGGAAGGTGCATTGCGGATTCAGGAAGGCCTGCCGCCAGCGGAGGTTTTCTTTGAATTCCTGCCGGGTAGATTCGGGGCCCGACCAGGCATTGGGCAATCCGGCCCGGTCATCGAAGTAGATCAACCCCTTGGAGTATTCTGTGACAAAGTGGTTCTCGAGGAATTGCTGAAAGACCTCGGCCAGTTGGCGTTGAGATTGAACCGCGTGGTGGACGTGCCAGGCGCGCAAGTCACCGATGGAGGCCGAACCCTCTTGGAGTCGGGCATAGTAGGGGATGGGCGATTCGGCGTCTCCCTGCAGCGGAACGGTCGCAACAATGCCGCTGCCGCTGAGCCGCACCGTCAGTTGTCGAGTCGAAGGTTGGGCGAGGTACCAGAAGCTCAGCGTGTAGGGCATCGAAGCGTTGAGTGTCGTGGGAATAGTCTGCACCACCGCGTCGGTTCCGGTGCTTCCAGCGGCATTGAGAACGAGATGGAAGGAAGCATTACCTCCATGCACGTAGTCGGTGGTGCGGGCCGAATTGAGGGTGTTGGTGGTGGTGGTCCAGTTGGCTCTCCCCAGCGGTTGCTCGAAGTCTCCGTTAATAAGCAGATTGGCAGTAGTGCCGTTGTCGGTGGTGCCAGCGACCAGGCGGAAGTCGTCGAGGTAAGCGTCACCAGCACCGTTCAGGTACACGTAGAGTTTGGAGGAAGAGCCCGTGCCCGTGATGGTAACTTTCCGCCAAACCGGCTCGGTTTCGGTGGATTCGTCCAGGTTCTCTGAAATTTTCTCCGGCGCCAGCTGCTCCTCGATGTAGGCGTCGGTGCCAAGGGTGGCGAGCCGATCCAGAGCGTCTGGGGTCGGACCGTAGGCGATGCGGTTGAGCAGCGTGCTGGCGCGGACTGTCTCGGCGGCCAGCGGTAGGGCTTCTAGGCGGTAGAAGCCGGAATCACCGGCTGCGGCCGCCTCGGCGGTCCAGAGGGCACCCAATTGTTTTCCAACTACGGTGCTACCCGGCATCCCGAGCGTGGCGCTGGCGCGGACTCGGTATTCGGAGACTGAGGGGAGTAAGCGAAACTCCAAGGACGGCCGCCCGTTGGTCCAAGTGAGGGAGAAGATGTCAGGTGTCTCAGCGACACCACGGACCCACCCCAATGCCATCCCGAGTATACACCCGATATAAAACAGTTTCATGGTATCCAAAGCGGAAAGTAACGAGTCGAGAGCTAGCAGGTACAGGGCCAACAGTTCCAGACCAAAACGCGGGGTCCAAAAGGCACCGGTAAGGCGGGATCAAGGCTTCGCATAGCTGGGGGCGGTCCACTGCCGATACCGGCCCGACCCATTGGTCACCGTACCCAGCCCTCGAAGCCGGAAGGTTTTGCCGTCGGCACCGGACTCCAGGCGGAGTCGCGTAGTCTCCGGTGGCAGTTCTTGGACTTGTGTCCACGCGGCGGAGTCGTTGGCGAGGGCCGAATCGATGCGGTATCCGCCGGGGGTCTCGGGCGAGGCGTTCCAGGTGAGTTCGGTGACGCCGGCTTGGGTTTTGGCCTTGAACGCCGATGGGGCCTGGAGGGGGTGTTCTAGCAAGCAGGGGTCTCCCAGCAAGTAGGTGAGTCGAGCATTCACCGAGGCGTTGCGTGCGGCTGAATCGGTGAGCAGGGCGTGGACCGGTGCCCCGGCGTGCACACGGTCGGTGATCCAAGGCGCGAAGGCGTAAGCCGTGCCG
>JBDKKQ010000273.1:0-5451 GCA_039796015.1 Verrucomicrobiota bacterium | reverse complement strand
ACTGGCTTCAACCAATACGCCTCGACCTTGGCTTCGGGTTCCCGATTGCTGGTGCTCAACGATACGGGTGAAGTCATTCTGCTTGAGGCCAGCCCCACTCGGTATACAGAACTCGGCCGCTTTCAGGCCTGCGGCAAGACCTTCAGCCATCCGGCCTACGCCCACGGCATTCTCTACACCCGGGATAGTCGCGAACTAGTCGCCTGGCCCCTCCAGCCCTCGGCGCGCTGAGTCCAGCCTCTCAAGAGCTTCCCTCCATTGAAACCGATCCTCCTCGAACTCGGCAGCTTCCGGCTTCACTCCTTTGGCCTACTGGTGGCCCTGGGGTTCCTCGCCGGATCCTGGATCGCCAGCCGTCGGGGTCGGGCTATCGGCCTGGATCCTCAGGCCATCCAAGACATTGTGTTTCCATGGCTGCTGATGGGCGGCCTGATCGGCGCACGCATCCTCTACGTCCTCAGCTATTGGCAACGGGATTTTGCCGGGCAACCCCTCGTTGAGGTACTGGCCATTTGGAAAGGGGGGCTCGTATTCTACGGAGGCCTCATCGGAGCCACGATCGCCGGAGCCATCGGAATTCGCCGCAAGGGGCTACCGCTGTGGGCCACGGCGGACTGCCTGGCCATCGGTCTGGCCCTGGGACACTTTTTTGGACGCTTGGCCTGTCTACTGAACGGTTGCTGCTTTGGGCGGGCGTGTGTCCTGCCATGGGGCATTCGCTTCCCGGCCAGTCACGCCACCGGTGGCGTCTGGGTGCACCCGTCCCAACTGTACGAGGCTGCTCTCAACCTCCTGCTGTGCGGAGGTCTCATCGTCTGGCAATCCCGACGCCCGCATGGCCGTGGACAACTCTTCGCCCTCTACTTAATGGCCTATTCGGGAATCCGGTCTTTCACCGAATATTTTCGCGGAGATTATGGCGTCCAGAGCGCCCCCACGGCCGGCGTGTTTACCCCGGGGCAATCCACCAGCGTGTTTATTTTTGCTGCCGGACTTGCCGTGTGGTTTCTACGACGACCCCGCTCCGGTTCCTCCGGTCCGCGCGTCGACTAACCAACGGACAAGCCGTTCATGACAACCGGTTCAGTGCACTAATCACCGCCTGAATCGAAGCCAGTTCGATGTTGGTGTTCACGCCCGCTCCCCAGCGGGTCATGCCTTCGGCGGAGCGGATCTGGATGTAGGCGATGGCGCTGGCCGCCTCCCCCTCCGAGAGCGAGTGCTGCTTGAACTGGGTCACCTCGAACCGGGGAACGCCCGCCTCGGCCAAGGCATGGACAAAGGCGGCAATTGGGCCATTACCACGTCCGCGCACCGACACTTCCTGCCCCCCGCGCTTCATCGACGCCCGGCATTCAAAGAGACCATCCACGCCATCGGCATGGAAGTGAATGAGCGACCAAGGCTCGGTCCGCTGGACGTACTCCACCCAGAACATGGCTTTTAGTTCCTCGCCGCGGACCTCCCGGCCCAACGCATCCACCTGATCGTTGGCAATGGGACCAAACTCCCGCTGTAAGTCCTTGGGCAATTCGATGCCGAACTCCGTCTCCAGCAAGTAAGCCACGCCGCCCTTGCCCGACTGACTATTGACTCGGATCACCTCGCGGTACTCGCGACCGATGTCTGCAGGATCTAGTGTGAGGTAGGGAACATCCCAATGACTGCGCGTGCCGGTCTCCCACTCGGCCAAGCCTTTTTTAATGGCATCCTGGTGGGATCCGCTGAACGCCGTGAAAACCAGCTCGCCGGCGTAAGGCTGCCGCGGCGGCACCGTCAAGCCCGTGCAGCGTTCATAAACCTCGCGGATCTGCCCCAAATTCGAGAGGTCGAGATTCGGATAAATGCCGAGCATGTAGAGGTTCAGGGCCACCGCGACCACATCCAGATTGCCCGTGCGCTCGCCGTTGCCGAAGAGAGTTCCCTCCACGCGGTCCGCGCCGGCCAAGAGTCCCAGTTCGGTGGCGGCCACACCCGTGGAGCGATCGTTGTGGGTGTGCAAGCTGACAATGAGGCTGTTCCGATCGCGGATGTGGCGGCACATCCATTCAATCTGATCGGCGTACACATTTGGCGTCGCCACCTCCACTGTGCACGGCAAGTTCAGAATCATCTTCCGCTCCGGGGTCGGCTGCCACACGGCCATCACCGCTTCGGAGATCTCCAACGCGAACTCCAGTTCGGTGGCGCTGAAGCTTTCCGGAGAATACTGCAGCCGGACATCCGTGCCCTTCAACCGGTGCAGGCGCTCTTGGACCCAACGCGCTCCCTGAACTGCGATGGCCTTAATCTCCTCACGGCTTTTCCCAAACACCACCCGGCGCTGAGCCGGCGACGTGGAATTGTACAGGTGGATGATCACCCGTTTGGCACCCATCAACGACTCGATGGTCCGCTCGATCAAATCTTCCCGGGCCTGCACCAAGACCTGGATGGTCACGTCTTCCGGAATCCGATTTTCCTCGATGAGCCGCCGATTGAAGGCGAACTCGGTGTTCGATGCCGATGGGAACCCGACCTCGATCTCCTTGAAACCGCAGTTCACCAGCGTCTGGAACAGCTCGAGCTTCTGGGCCACGTTCATGGGCACCGCCAGCGCCTGATTGCCGTCGCGAAGGTCGACACTGCACCAAATGGGAGGCGCGCTCAGCGTGCGTGCAGGCCATTGACGGTCGCGCAAGTCCACCGCCGGAGCGGGGCGATACTTCGTGGCTGGATTCTTCAACATATCCGAAACGGCCGATAGGTTACGATGCCCGGGCCGGTTGCGGCAGGAAAAAAGGTTCCCGTTGATTTCACCGAGTGCCGCCTCCGAAAACCGAAGAAGCGCCCGGGATTACTCCGAACCCCGAACACGAAAAAACCGTGCTCCCGGATCGGCGGAAATACTGACCTGAGAAGGACCCTCCTGAGACTGGGCGGCGACCTCTTGAATCAGCTCGAAGGGCTTGAGGAGATCCCGCGAAGCCTCCAGTTGGTAGCGCTGCCCTGCCAAGGCCATCCATTGAATTTGCACACGGCCTTCCGGTTCCAAAGCGGCTTTTAATTTCAGCGCTGGTGCCTCCGGTAAGCGGATGGATACCCCTGAAAAAACAGGGTTTTCTCCCGCGACCACCGGGCCTGTCGTGCCAATGAAGCCGGCATCAAACCTCCGTATCTTCGTGCCGGTGCCCACCTCCAACCCGACCCCGGCGGCGATGCGCAGCGTCTGCCCATGGCGCAAACCACCCAGTCGGCTGCGGGGGATTGCGATCTGGATGGCGTCGGCACTGCTCACCCCCGGTGTCACCACGCCGCGCACCGAATCCGGATTCCAGGCACGGATCCGAATGTCCGGCACCGAACTCAGCGCCGCATCCAAACGGAACACTCCCTGCCCCAGCGCCACCTCCGAGCGAGGGCGTCGAAACCGGCGATCCTGCTGCTGAGCCAGCACATCACTCACGACAATTCCTATCGAAGGTCGAAACCCCTCGGCGAAACTCACGCCCTCGGCGAGATCCAACCCATCGACTCCTTGTGCAGCGGAGTCCTCGGCCAGATCGCGCCGCCCGTCGCCCAATCCCGCCAAGGACGACACACCCGGCAAACCGGGCACCTCGAGAAACAGGCACACATCCGAACCCTGAGAAAACGCCAGACCCTCGAGGCTGAGATACAAGTGGGTGCTGTCCATCATCACCCGAAGCCGACCCAAATTGCTGGAGCGCCCGGTGAGCGACCCAATGGCCGGAGCTCGCGACATACCATGGGCTTCCCAAAAGGGCGTTTGTGGAGGCAAATCTCCCTCCGGAGTCCCCAACGCGGCTGCGGCCACAAGCACCGCCTCGGGCCGACGCCGGATCACCGATTGATCCTCCACCTTCCCCTCCTGGTTCACACAGCGGACAGTCAACGTATCGCCCTCAAAGCGCAGTTGAGTGAAGTGATGCACCACGCGGAAGGCCGACTGGAATGCGGAAACTTCGCGGAGCCCGTACAAGACCGCTCCGCCACCGCCGGTGACAATTGAGGTCATGCCCTCGACGGGAATGAGTCGTTCGTAATTGTGGTCATGCCCAGAAAGGTACAATTGAACTCCATGCCGTTGGGCGATCGGCAGCAGCACCTCGGCAAATTCCCCGCCATCCGGACGCCCGTTGTAGTTGGAGTCATCGATCCGGTGGGCCGAGGAGGTTTCCCACGGAATATGAGCCAAGACCACCTTCCAAGGCTTCTGCGAGGCGGCCAGGTCCTGATCGAGCCATCGCGCCTGCGGACTGTTGGTGCGCATGCGGTATTGGCTCAAAAAGGGTTGAAACAACACCGCGAAGTGAACATCGCCTGCGTCGAAGGAGTAATACGCCTGGGGCACAGTGTTTTCGGTCCCATGCTCCCCATTTGGAGTGTTATTGGTGGGTGAGCCGAAGACCTCCACCAGCGGCGCATAGCCGTAGTATAAATCGTGATTGCCCCACGTGAACGCTGAAGCACGAGTCCTCATCCAGGGCCGTTGAACACTCAAGAAACGCAGATCGGCCAAGGATGGTGAGAAACCCGGGTACACCATATCGCCGGCGTGCAAGACCAAGTCGGCCTCGGACCGCATCATTTGGGCTACGACGGCGTGCGGGGCAAAGTCTCCCCAACCGGAATCGCCAATTACCTGAACGGTCAACGGGCCTGCTGCGGGCAAGGTCTGGAAGGCGATTGGCGCCGTCGCGCCACCCTCGCCTTGCTTACCCAAGATCACCCGATATTGATACCGGGTTCCAGGCCGCAACCCCTCCAAGCGCACCACATGGTTTGTACCTTCGGGGCCCGTCACCGCGGCTTCTTGGATCGACTCTGTCCCATATTCTACCCGAATCGACCGCGGCCACGGCGTCAGGCAGCGGATCTCCGCACGATTGGAGGACACATTCTGCAGGTAAGGAGCCCGAGAGAAATTGGCCAGTATCTCGCCGGTAAAAACAGGCCAGCGAGAATACACCCCGTCCGCGTGCAACTGGAGGGTCACCCAATTGGTTCCCGGGCCAATCCATCCCTCGGCCGAGCCCATCGGAATCAACTCCGGGCTCCCTGAACCGCGCGGACTTGGGATCGCAGTGAACGGCACCGGAGTCCCCGGCTCTCCGGTGAATCCACGTCGCACCCACTCTCGACCATTCAAGCTCAGCACGAAGCCGCCTGAATAGTCCACACGCAGGGAGAGCCACCGCACGTCGGCCCCCTCCGGAACCACGAATGCACGCCGCAAGAGCACGCGTTCCCAGCCGTTGGTGTTGGGGAACCGGGTCGATTCTCCATAATTGCTCGTCCCAAACCCACCGGGCCCCTCCGACCAACCTGTCGCGTCAAAGCTTAGAGTTTGCCAGTTCGCCGGAGCCTCGGCCAGGGATCCCGCGGCCAAGAACCTCCACCGATCGGAGAGCCCCACCAATGCGACATCATCACCCGCCCTCGTTGTCC
>JBDKKQ010000272.1:0-17277 GCA_039796015.1 Verrucomicrobiota bacterium | reverse complement strand
GGCACGGGCCTTTACGATGCGCGGACCCAATCGGATAAGGCCTCTCAGTAAAAACAGTTTGCTCGGGGCAGGGTGTCCGCGGGTGCTTAAGGAAAACTCTGGCCTACAGGTCGTGCAGCTCGAACTCGTGAAGTTTGCGGTGCAGCGTTCTGCGACTGACTCCCAGCTTCTGGGCCGCCTCGGTTCGGTTGCCGTCGCATTCCTTGAGCGCATGGATGATGAGCTGCTTCTCGGCTTCTCGCAGCGAGAGCCTGCCAGGAGGCAGATTCGCCAGCGGAACCTGAGTGATGGGCAGGGCCTCGATGAGGGGTTCACGCACCGAGGCGGGGAGGTCCCGTGGCAGGACTTGATCGCCGCGACACAGGACCACCGCGTGTTCGATGGAGGCCCGCAGTTCGCGGACGTTTCCGGGCCAGCGATATCGGAGCATGAGCTCCATCGCCTCGGTACTGAAGGCGGTGACCTTCTTGTCGTTTTCTCGGGCGAATTCTTTGAGAAATGAGCTGATGAGGAGAGGGATGTCGGCGACCCGTTCGCGCAATGGGGGCAGGTGGATGGGCACCACCGCGATCCGGAAATAAAGGTCTTCGCGGAAGGTGCCGGCCCGGACCAGCGTTTTGAGATCCTTGTTGGTGGCGGAGAGGAAACGCACATCGGCGCTCTGCGTCTTGCCGGAGCCGAGTCGCTCGTAAGTGCGTTCACCGATCAGCCGTAATAATTTCACCTGAGTAGTGGCGTCGATCTCGCCGATTTCATCGAGAAACAGCGTCCCTCCCTGGGCTTGTTCCACTCGTCCGATGCGGCGCTCATTGGCTCCGGTGAAGGCTCCTTTTTCGTGCCCGAAGAGTTCGGCCTCGAGCAGCGTGGCGGGCAGCGCGGCACAGTTGACGGTGACCAAGGGGCCTCGGGCTCGGCGACTGAGCTGGTGGATGGCCTTGGCGACGAGTTCTTTGCCGGTTCCGCTTTCTCCGGTGATGAGCACCGTGGCGGTGGAGGGACCGATTTGCTGGATTTGTTCGAACACCTCCCGGATGGACGGAGTTTCGCCGATGAAGCTCTCCATGCCGAAGCGTTGATCGAGACGCTGATGGAGTTGCTCGTTCTCGGTTTCGAGTCGGTTGCGTCGGAGGGCCCGTTGAATGCGCAACTCCAGTTCATCGATTTGCAGGCGACCCTTGCTGATGTAGTCGTCGGCGCCTTGCTTCATGGCCTCGACGGCCAGGTCTTCGGAACCGTAGGCCGTCATCAGGATGCAGACCGGAGGTTTCGGTAGAGCCTTCGCTTTGCGGATCAGCGCCAGTCCGTCGTCTCCGGCCATACGGAGGTCTGTCAGCAGAACATCCACGGGCTCCTTCTCCAGTAACAGCCAAGCTCCCGCCGCATCCGCCGCCGCGTAGACATCAAATTTGTCCTCCAGCGCCGTCCGCAGCCCATCGCGGGTCGACTTCTCATCATCCACAATCAGCAACGTCGGAGTCACAACGGCGACACTAGATTCCCCCAACGATCCGGTCTCCAATTTTGTAGCTGCTCTCTCATGGGCGTACGGGCGGGCTTGAGTCGGTCGGGGGTCTTGATGAAGCGTCATTTTAGCGATCCAGCGCCTGCGCAGGGACGCCCCGTCGGGCCCGAGCAATTTGGGTTCTAGTGAGCCGGCAGAGTTTGCCGGATCTGGAGTCAAAAAATCAAAAAAACCCAGCAAATACGGCAAAAAAATAACTTGGATCGAGACTTGCTTTTGACGGTTCTGAAACGGACGCGATGACGACAACAAAGGACAGTTGGTTGGTTAGGCTGAGCCAGATGGACCTCTGGATGGTGATAGGCGTGTTTGGCACGGTGCTGCTGCTCATTCTGCCGGTACCGCCGCTGCTGCTGGATTTGCTCTTGGCGGTCAGCATCGCTTCGTCGCTGCTTATCTTGCTGGTCATCCTCTACACCGAGGACCCGTCGGAGTTCACAGTGTTTCCGTCCCTGTTGCTCTTCGTCACCTTGTTCCGGTTGGCCCTCAATGTGGCGACCACTCGGTTGATCCTCATCTCCGGTGATGCCGGACATATTATTGAGGCCTTTGGTAACTTTGTCGTCGGTGGCAATTACGTGGTGGGCATCGTCATCTTCGCCATCCTGGTGATCATCAATTTCGTGGTCATCACCAAGGGTGCAGGCCGCATCGCTGAGGTGGCAGCCCGGTTTACTTTGGACGCCATGCCGGGCAAGCAGATGGCCATCGATGCCGAGTTGGGCGCCGGGATCATTAATGAACAACAGGCGAGAGCCCGCCGGCGTAAGGTGGAGCAAGAGGCCGACTTTTACGGAGCCATGGACGGTGCCTCGAAGTTTGTTCGAGGCGATGCCGTGGCGGCGGTGATCATCACCGTGGTTAATATCGTGGGTGGTTTTGCCATCGGCATGGCGCAGCGGGGTATGAGTTTCACCGAGGCGCTCTCGCGCTACACGCTGCTGTCCATTGGTGATGGCCTGGTTTCGCAAATTCCGGCCCTGGTCACTTCCATGGCGGCGGGTCTCCTCGTGACACGGGCCGCGTCGAAGAATAACTTGGGCGAAGAATTGGGGCGTCAGCTCACGTCGTACCCGCGGGCATTGACCATCCTCTCGGGAATGCTGGCGTTCCTCGCGTTGGTCCCAGGGTTGCCGATGTTGCCATTCTTGGTGCTCGCGGTCCTCACTTGGTTCATCGGTAAGAATATCAAGAACCGGCCCGCGACGGCTGCTGATGCTTCGCGCAAGGCGGACGGCAAAGCCGGCAAGCCGGGTGAATCCACAGCGGCCTCGGCACCGGGTGCTGCTGGGGCCGCCACGCCCGCCGCGGACAAACTGGAGAACCTCTTGGGTGTGGATGCCATGCTCATCGAACTGGGATTTGGACTGGTCTCCTTGGCGGACAGTCGGAAGGGGGGCGACCTGCTCGAGCGCGTCACCGGGGTGCGTCGGCAGTTTGCCCAAGAAATGGGCCTGCTCATCCCTCCCATCAAGCTTCGTGACAATCTTCAGATCGGGGCCAACGAATATCGGTTCCTGCTCAAGGGGAATGCGGTGGCCACTGGCAATCTCATGCCGGGCTATTCTCTGGCCATGAACGCCACTAACAGCCGGGTGACACTCAAGGGGATTCCGACAACCGAACCGGTGTTCCAATTGCCCGCGACCTGGATCACGGAAGTGGAGCGCAAGACGGCCGAGATCGCCGGGTACACCGTGGTCGACGCATCCAGCGTGCTCATCACCCACCTCACCGAAGTGGTGAAGCACCAGAGCCACGAGATCCTTTCACGGCAGGACGTGCAGCAGTTGCTCGATCATCTCAAGACCACGCATTCCACCGTGGTGAATGAATTAATTCCCGCCCAACTCAATGTGGGGCAGGTCCAGCGCATCCTTCAAAACCTGCTGGCCGAGGGGATTTCCATCCGAAACTTGGCGAGCATTCTGGAGAAGGTGAGTGACTTTGCGGGGGTTACCAAGAACCCGGATGAGCTCAGCGAACATGCGCGGCGTGCCTTGGGTCCGCAAATTGTGAAGCCTTACCAGGACGATCGTGGGGTGCTCAAGGCCATCACCTTGGATCCTCGACTGGAGCAGGAGATTGCTAAGGGCGTGCGGCAGTCGCAGACGGAGATCGCCTTGCTCCTAGAACCCCGCCTGGCTCGTCATTTGGTGGAGAGTCTCTCGAAGATGATCCAGGGGTTGCTGGCCTCGGGTCAGGCTCCAGTGGTCTTGTGCGGACCGCACATCCGATTGGCGTTCCGGCGATTCTTCGAAGCCACGTTCAGCGACCTGACCGTCTTGAGTTATTCAGAGGTGCCCAGCCGGGTGGACATTCAAAGCGCCGGGACCCTGGTGGTTCCGGAAGGGTGAAGCGGATCCGAAACGATGCGCGCGAGAATGGGACCCAGATCTTGGCGGAATTGGCCGAAGCTTGAACCAAAACTTGAAGTGAGGCGGCCATGAAAAAGAGGGACCGTGTCGCCACGGTCCCTCAGCCCACGCAGACCGCAGGAGAAATCAAAACCACCGCGAAACCGAAACGGTCACCAGATAATCCGCGAAGGCGGCATCGCCACGAGTTCCCTTTTGGAGGTTCCAGTAACTGCGCTCGCGTTGGGCTTCCAGGCGCCAGGGAACCGTGATGGCCACATTCCATTTACCGGGCATCCAGTTGATTCCCGGTTCGATGGCGATGGCGTAACCGGGGCGACGGAAGCCTTCCTCATTCCCCGCGTCGCCGTTGAGATCCTCCACGGGGATGCCCTCCATGCGGCCGCCCAGGGAGACGGAGAGGTTGTGCTTCTCGCTGACCACCTTGGAGAAGCCGGCGCGGAACATGTACTGGTCGGTAATGGACATGCCGTTGTCGATGTTCTTGCCCGCAATCGTGGGGCCTGCATCGCTCCGCGCGGTGGGGTTCTTCACGCCATTCACATTTTGCGGATTGAACAGGTAATACGCTTGGGCATAGGCGAAGAAACCCTTGGTCAATTCGCGGTAGCCGTTGAGTTCCCAACTGACACCCCAGCCGCCGTCACCGGGTTGGATGGACTGATCCACATTGCGTCGCACCGGTTGGATGTTCACGCCGGAGGTGGGGTCCTGGTCCTGGAAAAACGTGTCGTCGGCCTGGTAGTCGCCACTGGGAGCCTTGCCACCGAGGCTGACCTGAAGGTTGCCCTTGGGTTGCGTTTTCGGATCCCAGAGCCAATAGCCCACCACGGCTCGGATGTCGCCGATGCCCGTGGCCCCGGTATCGCGTCGGACACCGCTGTGTTCATAGGGCGCTGAACGGATGTGATGCACCCAAGGCAGGACCAGCGATGCGGACAAACGCGGGCTGAATTGGTAGCTCACGCTGGTGTCGATGAACTGGGAGTAGTTGATGACTTCGGTGCCTTGTTGGAAGCGATCGAGTCCGGCGGCATTGCGGGATTCGTTGCCACCGATGAAGTGGCGGTCTGACTTAAAGAATCGGTAGCCGACCGACGCCAACCAAGGTCCGTGTTCGGCGGCGTCTTCTCCCGTTCCCGCGTGGTTCATGGTGCACATGCCGCCGCCGCGGACCGCGACGCAGCCTTGGGCTTGGGCTTGCTGAGTCCAGATGGCCTGAAGGCAGAAGACGGCAGAAGCCAGAACTGTGGCGGATTGGGCAATGGAGGGAGACCGATTCATTGTGGTCGACTGTAAACAGAATGCGTATTCAAACCCTGCCTTTGGGGTCGAATGCTGGTGCTCTGGGGTGAACTGCTGGTTTTGAGGGGTCGGTTAGACTTGGTGGCAGGAGACGCGCCGACCCTTGCCTAGATCTCGCAGGACCGGAGCTTCGACGCGGCACGGGGGCCGTACGACCGGACAGCGAGGGTGCGGGGCTGAAACGGGCGTTGAAGCACATCGAGGGCGAGGCCCTCTTCCACGATCTGCCCAGCGTCCATCACACCGACCCGATCGGCGATGTCGCCCACCAGACCTAGATTATGGGTGATGCCATGAAAGAAGCCCTGATCGAGTCACGGTTTGGGTGGGGAATTGCCGAGGGTTTCCCGAGTTTTCTCAGCGAGTTTTCGGGCCTGTTCTTCGGCTTTTACAGCGGCCTTGGTCGCCAGTTCTGAAGCGTCCTTGAAGGCTTGTTCGGCCTGGATGCGGGCCGCCGTGGCACTGGCTTGGGCCTGGGTTCGGATTTGTTGGAAGGCATTGGTACTGGCTGTCTTGAGTCGCTGTGCGGTTGGGCTGTGGGCAGCGGATTCGGCGGCCCGGCGGGTCTCTTCTGCTGCGCGCTGGGCCAATGACTCGGCCGTGTGGGTGGCATCGCGAGCGATCTCCCGAGCCGATGCAGCAGCCGAGGCCGCCCCCTGTTGGATACGTTCCCCCGCATCCTTGAGTACCTTGCGGGTTTCTTCCGCCGTGGGTGGTGGTGATTCGGGGGAGCACCCGGTGACTAGCAAACCAGGCAGCAGCAAGGGCAGCAGTCGGCGGACGAGCTCGGCCCATCCGGGAAAGTTCCGAGGATCCATGCCTCAATGTTGCGGAGGAACCCGTTTGGAACAACACCCGGTTGGAGCACATTGAATGAAAATGCCCGCGGACCCCGGATGATCGCAGGTACGAGCCGAAAGCGAAATTGCCTCGGGCTCAATGACACAGCAGCCTTGCCGCATTCCCAGCACATCCTCTAGCGTTGCCAGCATGTCCACTTCGCTGAGCCGCCGCCGGTTTATCGTCTCTTCCGCATCCCTCGGTGCTTTAGGGATGAGCCCGTTGCGGGCGGTCGAGCCGTTTGTGCGTTCCTCGCGTTCGCGCTTGCGCTTGTCGTTGGCGGCCTATTCGTTTGGAGATCAGTTTAAGGCGGGAAAGGACGGGAGCCCGGCCCGCATGGACATGAAGAAGTTCTTGGACTATTGCGCGGATCACGCCTGCGGCGGGGCGGAGCTGACGAGTTATTATTTTCCAGAAAAGGTCACTGATGAGTATCTCCGCGACGTGCGTCGCCACGCTCACCTGCGCGGAGTCACGATCAGCGGGACCGCAGTGGGTAACGACTTCTGTCATCCTCTTGGCGAGAAGCGCAATGCCGAGATTGCCTCGGTGAAGGAGTGGATTCGCAAGGCCGCCATTTTGGGTGCTCCGCACATCCGCGTGTTTACCGGAGGTCCGCACGGAAACACGGAGGCTGAGGCAACTAAACTCGCCATTGCCGCTCTGGAAGAATGCGGTGAGGAAGCGGGCAAGGCGGGAATCTTTCTGGGGGTCGAAAACCATGGTGGCATCGTTCGTCGTGCTGAATCCTTGGTTGAGATTATTCAGGCCGTCCGCAGTCCGTGGGTGGGAATCAATTTGGATACGGGCAATTTTTATTCCACCGATCCCTACCGTGAGTTGACGTTGTGCGCGCCGTGGGCGGTGAACGTTCAGTTCAAAGGTAAGGTCCACGTGGGCGGCAAGTCCGCCGTGGAGAAGGCCGATTATGCCCGTACATTCAAGATCTTGCGGGATGCCCGGTATCAGGGGTTCGTCGCCTTGGAGTACGAATTCAAGGAAGACCCCTTTGTTCGTGTTCCTCAGATTCTCGAGGAGATGCGCCCGCTCTTGGATTGACCGGGCTAAAATAAGGCAACCCGGCGCTCGAGGACGTGGTGAGTCGGATTCCGGTTCCGACTTTGGGTCCGGTTGCTTCGCCAAAAATCTGTTCTCTAAGCGCGGGCGTCATTAGCTTTTCATCCCCAATGAACACGTCACCCACTCCGGACCTCATCTTTGATGTGGGGATGAACAATGGTGATGACGCGGCATTCTATCTCGAATGCGGTTTCAGAGTCGTAGCCGTTGAGGCCAACGAGGCTTTTTGTGGTCAAGTGGCGGCCCGTTTTCCAGAAGCTGTTCGCGATGGCCGGTTGGTGATTCAGAACGTGGCGGTGGCGGGAGAACCTGGCGAAGTGGAGTTCTGGATCAACGAAGATCATCCGGAATGGAGCGCACTCGACGTGGCCAGCGCGGCTCGCGGCGGCCATCGGCATCGGAAGGTGACGGTGCCCGCCCTCCGCTTTGGAGATCTGCTGCGTCAACACGGGGTTCCGCACTACCTCAAAGTGGACATCGAAAGCGCCGACCATTTCTGCCTCGATGGACTTCGCGAAGTGGGATTGCCCGATTACCTGTCGGTGGAGGTCTCCGATGTGGCCTTGGTCGATGCCTGTGAGGCGCTGGGCTACCGACGATTCATGCTGGTGGAGCAAAGTTCATTGCTTCCGATCGACGATTGGTCTGGCCCATTGGGTTGGACGGCACAATTTCCCAGAATCCTGACGGCACATCGGGCGTGGCCGTATCGCCTCATCCGTAAACTGGCGGGTTATCAGCGGATCCGGACGCTGGGGCAGCGGTCCCGGCGGTTTCCGGGTCGTGATTTCCCGATCGGCTCCTCGGGCGATTTTGGATCAAACCTGATGGGAACATGGGTGTCCGGTGATGCGGTCAAAGCCTTGTGGCACGTCCATTATCGGCACTGGACCTCCCATGGACGCGAGTTTTGGTGCGACCTTCACGCCTCGCGGGAGGAGTGATTCAGTGGGGAGCGATGCACTGGCCAGCAAATCAATAGGGGGCCGGAGGAGCGCGGCACGAATGAGGTGAGCCCGTCGTCGATCGACGAACCCAGGATGGTTCTTTGCTGATTTCAGTGGGTAGCACGTGCTCCCAAGATGGGGAAGCGGCTTGGAGGTTGTCAGTGACGGTTTGAAAATCGATGAAATCTGCCGGTTTGAAAATCACTGAGCCCAGAAACTCAACGGATCATCAATCCGGCTGAGCTTGTCGGTTTCCCAAACAAATTTTGATCAACTCAGGTGAGCCTCAGTCGCATTAGGCGTTATCTGGAAGAAGGAAGAAACACGGGCGCTCAACCTAGAAGAAAACGGATCCGAGAATTCGGCAAACCGCGGATTTCAAACCGGCCACTTTCCATGGATTCCGGAACGTTGCTGAGAGGATGTTTATTATTCCGACCGGGATTGATCCCAGACATCGACAGCAGTTGTTTCGTTGCTCGTGAGAAGCGTCCAGGTTGCTTCAAGGAGTGTCTTAAGGTTAAGGAACCGATCAAAACCTAAGATTCCCGTGGGTCACGTATCGAAAGATCGGAGACTTCTCAACGCAGGCGAGACCGTCGTTCTCACCTTCCAAACTTCTGGTCTTGCTGGCCTTCAAGGCAAATGGGAACTCCCGGTTGCTGGGAGCCACTGACCGTCGGAGGCAACCGATCCTGAAGGTCAACCCACGGGAAACGGCGAGGCCCCCCAGGATTATCACGGGGACTTCACATTGAAGCAGTGGAGCAACTCCTGATCGCGCAGATAGAGTCGTCCGTTGACAACGACCGGGTGCGGCCAAATGCCTCCCTGAGGACTCCGTTTGGAGCTTAGCGGCGCCAGTTTGAAGCGACTCAACTCCTTCCATCCCTGAGTACTCGCCTCCACCAGAGCGACATCCCCATTGCGCTCATCGAGGCAGATCAGCTTTCCATCGGCGTAGGTGACCGATCCCTTTCCAAAACCCTTGTGGGACCAGATTTCTTTGCCGGTTTTGAGTTCTTGGCAGACCCAGCCAGCCCCGTCGGAGTGGCCGTAAAGGTATCCATCGACGCAAACAACCCCGCCATGGTGATTTTTCATCACCTTGTTGGAGTAAAGTGGAGCGATTGAGTTATTTGTGCCCAAGCGAACCGCCTCACATCCCACACCATATCCAGCGGTCACATAAACGATCCCGTCCTCATAGATGGGGGTTGGAATGACGGCCACCCGTCCTGGAAAGTCTTTCTTCCAGAGAACGGAGCCATCCTTGGGGGATACCCCGAAGAAGCGATTCATCACCAACTGGACGACCTGAGGTTGGCCGTCGTGTTGGATCAAGATTGGAGAAGAATACTGAGCCTTGTCCGTAAGCCCTGAAGTGCGCCATCGGACTGCACCGGAGGATTTGTCCAATCCAGCGAGAGTTCCCTGAGGTCCACCTGGGGTGCAGATGACGATATCGCCCACCACCAGTGGGGATTCGGTATAACCCCAATCTTGGAGCTGACCGCCCAGATCGGTCACCAGATTCTTGGACCAGATCAATTTTCCATTCTTGGCCTCCACGCAGATCAGCAGGCCCTGTCCACCGATGGCGAATACTCTATCACCATCCACCGTTGGAGTCATTCGAGGGCCATCCCCCCAATTATTCGGATATTTTGAACCGGCTGGAGAGCTCCAGAGTTCTTTTCCGGTGGAAGCGTTGACTGCTATGAGAAATTCCTGTCCATCCCGGAGACCCATAGTGAACAGAGAGTCTTTCGAAATCGCGAAGCCGGCATAACCCAAGCCCGCATTGTCGAACGACCAGACCTGTTTTGGCCCGTTCTGAGGCCACTGGGCCAGCAAGCCCTTGTCTGGCGAATGGTCCCTGCGCGAATCACCCCGCCACTGAGGCCAATCCGCCCCGAAAGCAGACAAAGCAACCAAAGAACCCAAAGCGCACGAAACCCAAGAATTAAAACCCCTCATAAATTTACACCCATCCGATAGAGCACCAATTCGCAACAGTCAACCAGTCAAACCCAAATAAAGTGACAGGTTCAATATATTTGACTGACTTGGGTCTTGGTGTCTAGATTTCAAAAGATGAGGTTGGCGCGGATTAAAGGGGCGGGGGCTGAAGGTGCTGTCTACCACTGCGTTTCACGAACGGTGGGCGGGCAGATGCTGCTGGATGATTTGTGCAAGGCTCGGTTGGTGGATCTGTTGATGCCGCTGGCTCGGTTCTGCGGGTTGGAGGTGATCACTTATTGCATGATGGGGAATCATTTCCATCTGCTGCTGCGGGTTCCAGCGCCTGTCGCGTTGAGTGATGAGGAACTGTTCCGCAGGGCTGAGGGTTTTTACGGGTCCCAGGGGATTTTGGTGGTCCAAGCTCGGGATGCGATGATGAGGCGAGGCAATGGCAAGATGCCGGGCTACATCCGCCAGACGCTTCTAGGGCGAATGGGCGATGTGTCGGTGTTTATGAAGGAATTCAAACAGCGTTTCAGTCGCTGGTACAATCGACGGACCGAACGCTTTGGTACTCTTTGGGCCGAACGCTTCAAAAGCGTGCTGGTGGAGGACTCTCCTGGGGCTTTGCGCACGGTCGCTGCTTACATTGATCTGAACCCAGTGCGGGCAGGTATAGTGGGTGATCCTAAGGATTATCGATTCTGCGGCTATGCGGCGGCTTTGGTGGGGCAAAGGGATTTGCAAAGGGAAATTATGGGGGTTTTCTCGATGCCAAATTGGGGGCAAGCAGCAGCTCGTTATAGAGAATCTATGTTCGTTCAGGCGGGTGTTGGTAAGCATAGCTCAAAGCGGGAATTGGATCGGGAAACCATTCGTGCGGTGCTCTTACAGGGAGGAAATTTGAGCGAGGCTGAAATTCTGCGGCTGAGGGTCCGTCATTTGACGGATGGGGTGGCGCTGGGCTCCCGGAAGTTCGTGGAGGCGGTTTTCTCCCGGTACCGTGCGTTCTTCGGGCCTAAACGCCGAGACGGGGCGCGCCCTATCCGTGGTGCGCCGTGGTCAGATCTGTCGACGCTTCGAGATCTACGGGTCGATGCACTCGGGTAAGTTTCTCGATCAATCGCTGATTGGGACTGGCTAATTGGGACTGTTTGGGACTGTTTGGGATGAGGAACTCAGCAGTAGTAATGTCGGTGCTCAGGGTTCCAAAAGTGTCTAGTTGGGCTGATCGCGAGAATCCTCTGGCAATGGGTTGATCGAGTGCCGTCTCCTGTTCGAAGACAATGGCAATGCGTACTAGACGGGTATTGTTGGTAGATTCGGTGATTTGGCCGCCGGGTTTGGAGCCGGATCCCCGTCGCGATGTCTGCGGTTGGTTCACCCGGTGGACTCCTAAATCTATGCCGGTGGAGTGGTGCAGGGTCGGTGTCGAATCGGACATCAATCCGTTGTATTCGCCGGCGGAATGGGACGGGGTCATTCTTAGCGGTTCGCCCCGAGATGCTTGGAATGACGACCCGGTCAACGTGCAGTTGGGCGAGTGGATTCTTCGATGCCGAGATGCCGGGTTGCCGGTCCTTGGGGTGTGCTATGGACACCAACTCATGGCCCGAGTTTTGGGAGCGACGGTGGCGCCAGATCCGCAAGGCCTGGAGCTAGGAAATACTCCGGTGACATTCACTCCGGCCGGTCGAATGTCGAAGTTGTTTGATAAAATTCCAGACAGCTTTGATGTGCTCTCGAGCCATTCCGATGTGGTGTCCAATCTTCCCAGTGGGGTGATCCATACGGTGGCCGGCACCTTTGCACCAATTCAGGGAATTCAAGACTCCACGCAACTGCTCCATGGGGTCCAGTTCCACCCAGAGACGGATCCTGAGGTGCTTCGCTTAATTTGGAATCCACGACGCGAGTTGTGGCGCCCGCGTGTTCGTTTTAATCTAGACGAGGTGTTGGACAACTTGCAGCCGACACCCTGGGGACAGCAAATTTTGCACAATTTTCTGCACCATTTCGTTCAGGGATGACCCTTGGCCCAATGACCCGATTGCAACAACCTCCTTCGACCTAAACAACATGAGCCTGACTGCCTTTTCTTTCCCGACTCGAACTCTCTACGGTGCTGGCGCGCTGGCTGAATTACCGGCCGCCCTAGTCAAACTCGGTGTGCGCCGCCCGCTGGTAGTGACCGATGGCGGACTGGTAAAGACGGATGCTTTCGCCCAGCTCGCTGCGGTAATGGGTGCCGATAATCAAGGCAAGACGTGGTTCGTCTTTGATGGGGTTCATCCCAATCCGGTCGAGGAAGATGTGCGCCAGGCGGCCGCCGCGCTGAGGGATCATCAGTGCGACGGGGTGATCGCCATTGGCGGTGGAAGCCCCTTGGATGCCGGTAAGGCCGCGCGTCTGTTGGCGCTTCGTCCTGGCTACGATCTCTCGAAGTTCTACGACGAGTCCGACTGGAGTGGTCTGCTGCCGCTGGTGGCCATTCCCACCACGGCGGGCACTGGCAGTGAGGTGGGGCGAAGCTCAGTGATCACCCTCGATGCCACTCATCGCAAGGCGGTGCTCTTCAATCCTGAAATGTTGGCCAAACTGGTGATCCTGGATCCCGCGCTGACGGTGGGATTGCCGCCTCACCTGACCGCTGCAACCGGGGCCGATGCACTGACCCACTGCATCGAAAGCTTCACCTGTCCGTCTTTCCATCCGATGTGCGATGGCATTGCTCTCGAGGGAGTTCGATTGATCTTTGAAGCGCTTCCCAAAGCCTATCGCGATGGCAAGGACCTGGAAGCCCGCGGACATATGCTTGTGGCGGCAGCCATGGGCGCTGTGGCTTTCCAGAAAGATTTGGGAGTGGTCCACTCATTGGCGCACCCGCTGTCTTCCATTTGCGGAATGCACCATGGATTGGCCAATGCCCTCTGCTTGGTGGCCAGCATGCGTCTCTGTAGTGCGCGCCGTCCGGGAATATACCGACGTGTTGGACAAGCCGCTGGGCTGGAAGTAGTTAAGCTCTCCGACGTTGAAGCAGACCAAGTTACCATCGCCTTCGTGGAGTCCTTCTTGGCGGGGTTGGGCTTGAATAAGAAGCTCTCGCAGCACGGGGTGCGCCCCGAGCATCTCGACGCACTGGTGGCCCAGGCCTGGGAAGACCCCTGCCACCGGACCAATGCCGTGCCAGTCACTATCGAAGACTTGCGAGCTCTGTACCTCGAAGTTCTCTGACAAACGACGCTCCAAATCCGCCTCCCCCATTCTTTCCTCAACTCCTCCCATGATTCCTCACCAATTGTTTCTGGACGGCCGCTACATCGGGGTCGACGGCACCCCGAAGACGCGACTGATTAATCCTGCCACGGCCGAAGTGTTCGCAGAAATCGATGCGGCCACGGTGAAGGAAGTCGATGCGGCGGCAGTTTCAGCCCACCAGGCGTTTGAGAGTGGTTGGCGCGATCTGGCTCCAGGCAAACGGGCCTCGGTGCTTTTTAAGATCGCCGCTGTGATCCGAGAAAATGCTGAGGAGTTGGCTCGGCTAGAGGTTCTGCACGTGGGCAAGCCACTGGCCGATGCCCGAGATGAAGTCGCTCTGGGGGCGCGGGTTTTTGAATATTACGCGGGAGGCATCAGCCGGTTCTACGGTCAGACCATTCCGGTCGCCCGCGGAGGGCTCGATTTCACTCTGCGCCAACCGCTGGGAGTCATCTCAGCCATCGTGCCGTGGAATTTCCCCTTCGCCATCGCCTGTTGGAAGGTGGCTCCGGCGCTGGCCGCCGGGAATGCGGTGCTGCTGAAGCCGGCTTCCATTTCGCCGCTGACCGCGCTGAAATTGGGAGAACTGGCCCACGCGGCCGGACTGCCCGCGGGTGTTTTGCAGGTGATCACCGGTCCTGGCGGAACTCTGGGTGACGCGCTGGTGACTCACCCGCTGGTTCGTAAGGTCTCCTTCACCGGTTCCACCGAGGTGGGGCGCCGAATCATGGAGCTGGCCGCGCGAAATCTGACTCGGATCTCGCTCGAATTGGGCGGCAAGTCTCCCAACATCATCTTCGCTGATGCCGACTGGGAGAAGGCGGCCGATGCCGCGCCGATGTCCGTTTTCGCTAACACGGGCCAAGACTGCTGCGCGCGAAGCCGGGTCTATGTCGAACGCCCGGTGTACGAACAATTCGTGGAACGATTCGCGGCGGCCACCCGCAAGCTGATTGTGGGCGATCCGTTGAATGAGGCCACCCAACTGGGGCCCATGGTTTCTTCGGCGCAGCGGCAGGTGGTCGAAGACTATCTCGCAGACGCACGACGGTGCGGCAGCACGGTGGTGTGCGGGGGAGGGCGCTTGCCCTTGGCCGGCTTCTATCTGGAGCCCACGATCCTCACGGGTGTCGCTCCCGAACACCGCTGCTGGCGCGAGGAGATTTTCGGCCCGGTTGCGGCGGTGGTTCCGTTCGATGACGAGGCGGCGATGCTGCGCGATGTGAATGCATCGCCCTATGGCCTGAGCGGCTCGGTCTGGACGAACAACCTCTCACGCGCACTTCGGGTAACCCGAGCGGTCCAGAGTGGCGTGCTCTCCGTCAACAGTCACAGCAGCGTTCATGTGGAGGCTCCGTTCGGTGGTTTCAAGCAGAGCGGGCTGGGCCGAGACCTCGGCATGGCTGCGATGGAAGGCTACTCAGAGGTTAAGAACGTGTACGTGGCCGAATAACCAGCATCACTTCCCACCCTATTCCTAATGACTCTCCAACAGCTCAAGGCCCAGGTTAAATCGGGCGCCGTCGATACGGTCCTCGTGGCTATCCCCGATCCGTTTGGCCGACTCGTGGGCAAGCGTTTCCATGCAGGCCATTTTCTGGAGTCAGTGGTATCCCATGGGACCCATGGCTGCAGCTACTTGCTCACGGTCAACCTCGACATGGATCCGCTGGATGGGTTTGCCGTCGCCAATTGGGATTCGGGTTTCGGTGATTTTGAGATGCTGCCCGATACGGCCACGTTCCGGCTTCTGCCCTGGCTTCCGGGTTCAGCCTTGGTGATTTGCGACTTCCGCCACGCCAACGGGTCGCCGGTGGCCGAAGCTCCGCGCTCGGTGTTGCGCCGCCAGTTGGATCGGCTCAAGGAACGCGGCCTTACCTGCTTCTGCGCTAGCGAGTTGGAGTTTTACCTCTATGAGCAGACCTACGGTGCTGCCTTTGAAGCCGGTTATCGGAACCTCAAACCCTCGAGCGACTACCGCATCGATTACCACTTGATGCAGCCCGGCCGCGATGAACCGCTGATGCGGGCCATTCGCAATGGACTCACGGCCGCGGGTGTGCCGATCGAGAGCAGCAAGGGCGAGTGGAGCCGCGGTCAGCATGAGATTAATTTCACCTACGGCGAGGCCATGGAGATGGCCGATCGACATGTCGTCTTCAAGCAGGGGGTCAAGGAAATCGCCGGACAGCACGGCAAGTCAGTGAGTTTCATGGCCAAGGTGGCACCGACCGAGGCGGGGAACTCCTGTCATATTCACATGAGCCTGTGGAAGGCCGGCCGCAACTTGTTCTGGGATCCGAAGGCCAAGACCGGGTCCACGATGTTCCGGCAATTTTTGGGCGGGTTGCTGAAATATTCTCCGGAGTTGTGCCTGTTCTACGGACCGACCATCAACAGCTACAAACGCTATCAGGCCGGGAGCTGGGCTCCGACCCGCATGGCTTGGGCTCAAGATAATCGCACCACCGGATTCCGCGTGGTGGGGCAGGGCAATGGCTACCGTCCGGAGAACCGCATGCCCGGGGCCGATGCCAATCCATACCTTGCTTTTGCGGCCATGATCGCCGCCGGTTTGGCGGGCATCGATGAGGGGCTCGACTGCGGTGAGCCCTATTCCGGCAATGCCTACATCGATCCGAAGTTGCCGCGTCTGCCCTCGAGTCTGATCGCGGCTGCCGACCTCTTCAACGGGTCGCGCTTGGCCCGCGAAGCCTTCGGCGACGGGGTTGTCGACTTTTCAGTGCACCACGCCCGCCTCGAACATCAGGCTTTTAGCAACGCGGTGACCGACTGGGAAAAGCAGCGCTACTTCGAGCAGATTTGAGTTTCAGATCGGCTCCTTAGACGGGCCAAAAACTCAGCCTTTTTTGAGGCTCAACTTCAGGCCCGCATTGTCGGGCTTGAGGATGTGGACTGCGGCCTTGGGCATTTTTCGCTGCATGGCCGTTGCGATGGCTTCGGGGTTGTCCAAGGCCAGGCACATCAAGGTGGAGCCGCTGCCGCTGAGCCAGCCGCCGATGGCTCCGGCTTTCACGCCGGCCGCCAGAATGGCGTCCATGCCTGGAATGAGCGCAGCCCGATAGGGTTGGTGGATGCGGTCATCGAAGCAGCCGCGGAGGTTCTCGAGTCGGCCCGTGGCGAATGCGGCGGTGACCAGGGAAGCTCGGTTGAGAATATGAATCGTATCGGCCTTGGAAAAGGTCTGCGGCACTCGCTTCCGAGCCTCCGGCGTGCTGACCTCGAAGTGCGGAATCAGGGTCACCAAGCGGATCCGACTCGGGAGTGGCACCCGGATGCATCGGACCTCAGAGCCAACAAATCCTGCGGCCGTGAATCCGCCAAAGACCGCCGGAGCCGCGTTGTCGGGATGGCCTTCCAGAGCCGCCACGACTTCCAGCAATCCTTGTCGGTCTAGCGGGCTGCCTGCTAGGGCGTTCAGTCCGGCCACGCAGCCGAGTCGGGCGGTCACGCTGGATCCGAGTCCCCGTGCGATCGGTACGTCGCCGGCCAGGTGAAGATCCACCCCGAAGCGTTGGGCGTGAGTCTTTTTGAAGAACGCAGCAGCGGCCTCCTCCAGCATGGCGAGGGCTCCGGCCCGCGCATCCTCGGCAATCGGGGAAGTGATCTCGACACGTCGGTCGCTCCGGCGGCGGACCGTGGCCCGGTTGTAGAGCGCGACGGCCAGTCCCAGAGTATCGAAGCCCGAGCCCAAATTGGCGGTCGTCCCCGGAATGCGCACGGTGGCGGATGTCATGAGAGGCATGAAACGGTAAAACTGGACTCGATCTCAATGGATTACAGCAGAGGGAAAATTGTCGGACGACTGGAACAGGACCGGGATGGACCCGAGGCCTTTGCTACCAGAGCCCCTGGTTTTTCATTCCGAGTGTTTTATTTTTTTGGAGTAGGGCTCAGCCGGAACGATTCCACTAAATCGGTCGTGCTGGCTGCGCCTCCGTCTGCAAGAGCCTCGTTGTTC
>JBDKKQ010000271.1:0-3984 GCA_039796015.1 Verrucomicrobiota bacterium | reverse complement strand
GAAGCCACCCTAGGAGTTCGTAGGCACCGATTTGTTCGACGTTCGGGTGCGATGCTGCGACTTCGTTACGCATAGTCAGAATATGCTCAAGCTTCTGATAAACTACATTGGATATAAGTTCTAACTTTCTAAATGTATCAATGATCACCCGATCCTTCAGGGATCGAAAGTCATCTTCGTTGGAATACAGTTCCCTTTTGTCCCCGCCCACCGCAGCGTCGAAAAATAAGTCGAGTCCGTATATCACTGATTTTCTTTGCAGATTAAGAATAACGGCGTTCCAAACATAGTTGAGGCCTGCGTCGAAGAGACCGATTGCTGAAGCACCAACAAATTTTGAAAGATACCTGGCATCCTTCTTCTCTTCTGGGCGCAATGAGTTCAAAAATACCGGGATATTCTGTGCAATGATCCGGCGCTCTTCGTCCGTAGCGATAACATTGTCGGATGGCAGTCCGAATCTTGCTAAAAACTCGGTCAAAACAGTTGTGTCAGCGGCTAGAGGTTCAGCACTCGGCGGGATGATGATTTCGTTGGGCAAATTTTTGGATAACGTGAAGCTAACCGGCGTGCGGCAGCGGGCGAAGAACGCTGCGGTGCGTCCGGTTGAGCGTGGGGTTAGGCTGTTCGGGTTTTGTTTTATTTCTGCAGGAAGAGGGCTTGGTTGAGGGCTTCGGTAGTGGGTCTCCGAATAAGTCGCTGTCTTTGGTGTCGTCGGCTTGGATATCTCCGGCGGCGGCGGTCGAGGGGGTGATGGCGAAGGTGGAGGTTTGACCGGGCCGTATCCGAAGCAGGCGGAGGTTGAGTTTAATGCCTCGGACGGAGGGGGTTCCGCGGATCGCGGTGGTTCTTGATCGGACCATGAACTGGTCGGCGATCACGGGAATGACTACTCGCATCAGAATGGTGGTTTTATTGAGCATGCGGGAGCGGTCAAGGTTCCTAAGAAGCAGGCGGAGTAATCAGATAGTCAAATAAAAAACGGGTAATGGGTCAAAAACTTGAAATATCAGGGTTTGATGACGATTGGTTCACGGAATTGCCCGGAGAAACGCGGAAGCAGGGTCAGGGAACGATTTCCGATTTTGGCGGTACGGGTTGCCTCGGCTCGGACTCGGTAATGGGCTCCGCAACCTGGATGGGAAATTGCCGACTTCGTGGTGTGTAATTTGGTGATGCCTACCGGCCCAAGCTCGGCGTCGTCGGTGGAGCCCATGGCGCGCTCACGAATTTCTACGAGGCGCGAGCGGATGACGGAGCCGCCGCACGCCTTGTACTTCTTGCCACTGCCGCAGGGGCAGAGGTCGTTGTGGCCGATGCCGGGTGGACTTACACGCGGGTTGGGCCGTGGCCAGCCCTTCGTTAGCTTTGGTGAACCCATTGCTGGATTCGGCCAGTGAGGCCGGATCCTAGAACAGGGCGGTCGTCTCGTGGGCGGACGTCTGCGGGCGTCTGCGGCCGGTTGTGCAGGAACTGCTTGCGGGCCATCCGGCTCAAGGCGCAGAGGAAGAGGCTGCGGCAGATCTCTGACTGGATGTTGACCATCAGGGCGTCGAGCCGCTTGAAGGCCTGGGCCTTGTGTTCGATGAGCCGATCCCGCTGGCCGTGGGCGCACAGACCGATGGAGTTGCGCAGCGAATTCATCCCGTAGAGGTGTTCTTGCCAGAGGCCGTCGATGGCATCGATGGCGGGTGTCGCGCTCGATGTTGGCCGGGGCGTCGTCGGTCCATCGGAAACTTCGCTCGTGTTTCTCACCTGCGTAACCCCCCTTTGCCTTGAGTTGTGCGGCGATTCTGGTGCCTTAGGGGGTATGCGTTATGTGATGCGTCAGAAATTCTGGAGTTGGGGCGACGACTATCGTATCCGCGATGCCTCGGAGAACGAGGTGTATCGCGTCGATGGCAAGGTCTTCAGTTGGGGCGACAAGCTCTCGTTCCGGGATCCGAGCGGCCATGAGCTCGCGTTCATTCGTCAGAAACTCCTGAGCTGGGGGCCCACGTATGACATCGAGAAGGATGGGCGTGTGGTGGCCGAAGTGCGCAAGCACCTGTTCACGTTGTTCCGGTGCCGATTCACGGTCGATGTTCCCGGGCCCGACGATCTCGAGGCCTCCGGCGATCTCCTCGACCGGGAGTACACCTTCCGGCGTCACGGGCGCGTGGTGGCAGAAGTGAGCAAGCGCTGGTTCTCCTGGACGGATACCTACGGAGTGGACATTGCAGACGGCGAGGACGACGTCGTGATCTTGGCGAGCGCGGTGATTATCGACTTGGTCTGCCACGACCACCAAGGCCAGCAACAGTGACCGGGTGAGCGGACTCCGTAGCCGGGGTATGCAGGGCTACCAGCAATTCCGAATGCGCTTTCCCGAACCCCGATCCGCCATCCTAGTACGAACAACGATGGATTGACCAATCCGTCTCCCAGCAATTTTCTTTCTTTAATAATCCGAATCACAGAACTGCTCATGACCCTCTGCAAATACTGCAATAGTTTGATCCTTTTCGGTGGGAGCCGCGACGGAGAGTTGCGCTTCTGCAACGACCAATGCCGCCAGAACGGCGCCTTGGTGCGGTTTGCGTCTCAGTTGCCGGTAGACTTCGTCCAGAGGCGAACACAGGCCGTGCACCAAGGCTCGTGTCCGCGGTGCGAGGGGTCGGGACCTATTGACGTGCACACCGCTCACCGGGTTTGGTCGGCACTGTTTGTAACCACGTGGAGCAGCCATCCGGTGATTTCATGCCGACGCTGTGGCCTCAAACGACAGGCGGGCTCGATGCTGTTCAGTCTCGGCCTCGGTTGGTGGGGAATCCCTTGGGGGATCGTGTGGACGCCGATGCAAGTCATCCGGAACTTCATCGGAATGGTGAAGCCGCCTCCGCGAGGGGTTCCATCGGCCACCTTGGAACGGTTGGTCGCCATGGATCTGGCCCGACAACAGCTTGAGCAGGAAAAGTCCGGAGCCATCCCGCCGGTTCAGCCCCCGCTGCCGCCTCCGACCTCGCCTCCCGGCGCGTCCTGACAACCACCGCCTCGTTGGCCTCTCGAACCCTCTCTCTCGATCGGATGGTCGGTCTACATCTTGACCTACCGCTTCAGGTCCTGGATCCGGAAGCGCGCAGAAAGGCGGCAGTCTCCAACAGTTCCACTGCCGTCGGGACATCCTCGGCTCCCGTGATCCAGAGGCTCACCCAGGAAGATTCCGGAAGCACATGATGGGGCTGCACGCGTCCCGAGTGCACCCATCGGTTCCGCTCTGGCTCGCTCAACCGGACGTCGAGCAATCCATTGCCATGCAGGTGGGCGATCTCATGGCCCGCCAACACGAATTCGGTGCCTCCGAGACGATGGGGCCGCAGTCGCAGTTCTGGAAGCGAACGCAAGTGCGTCTCGATTTGTTCCATGGCCACTAGGCAGGGAGTGCGTCGCAGGGCGGTCGTCACCAGTAGCAGGGCATCGAATACCTGCGGAAGGCCCGGGACCTTCGCGAGGAAGCCGAGATGTTCGACGGTGAAGCGGAACATCTCAGGGCGAGGATTCAGCGAGGCGCTGGATGTGGCGCATCACGCGGAGGTGGACTTGCCGGGTCATGTCCTCGGTCCAGAGGTTGAAATACCAGAGCGGGCGGACGTGGAGGGTGTACCAACTGGTGCCGATGAGGGTCGTCGTGCCGTCGTGGTTGTCACGCAAGTCGAACCGGCCCCGATGGAGAGTGACATGACCGTAGGACTCCGGATGGGTCGGTTGTTCAGACACCTCGAATGTCAGGCGTTCCTGGGGGATGAACTCAGAGATGTGCTCCTGAATCACGACTCCATCACTGAACACGCACTGACGGTTCGCGCCGACATGATTACCGCTGTTGGTCGTCTCCATGGGACACGGCAGACCGAGCCGGAAAATCCAGTAGTCGGGTGGCTCTTGAATGCGCGGGAAGGTCAGCACATGAGGCCAAACCCGGGCGGGCGGGGCGTGGATCAGGAT
>JBDKKQ010000270.1:0-5007 GCA_039796015.1 Verrucomicrobiota bacterium | reverse complement strand
CGCTCCGACCAGACTCGACCCATCGGTGTGATGAGCACTAGGTCGGCGATGTAGAGACCCACGGCAGCCAGGGTCACGATCATGAGGAGGCGTTGACGTTGGGTGGGATTCATCGAGCCATGCCTCCATTCCACTGGAAGGTGAGGTTGAACTGCATCGGAGAAGCGCCGCGAGATTGGTCGTGGTGAACCTTAGTGACCCCGGGCTGAGAGCTCAGGCGGGCGGTCATCGCCAAAAAGGCAGGACTATCGGTGGCCGTGCCACTGCAGACAACCTCGCCCGATTCTCGAATTTCGATGACCTTGGCCGTCACAGATCCGTTCTCGGGGAAGGCACTGGTCAGGACCTCCAAGACTGCCAAGCCTCGGGCCGACTGAGGCGTCCAGGGTCGGAATTGTCGCAAATCCTGCTGGATACGTTCCAGTTCCCGAACCTTGCCTGAAAGACCCGCCCATCGGGACTCCAAGAGCGAGAGCTGAATTTGCTGAATCAGGAAAAAAAGGCCGACCAGAGTTCCCACGCCGCCGGCGACAGTCCAGATCGTACGTCGCTGGCCTTGGGCATGACGGGCCAAAAATTGTTGGAGCACCGAAGGCTTCGGGGGCAGAAACTCTAGGGTCGCCGGCCGCGAGGCCAGCACTCGGGCTGCGACCACTGCTGAAATCGGGAGCTCGTGGGTCGAGGCCAACCCCCGCACTTGAGTGGGCTCAGGGCGGATGCGGAAACCGGCAACCGCCAATCGAGCAGACAGCTCAGTGGCCAGCGTTTGGGCCATGTCTTGAGGACCGAAAATACGGACATCTCGGATGGAGCCATTCCAAGGGTCTGGGAGCTGCCCCAAGGTGATCCGAATCTCCCGCGCTACGCTGTCGGCGTGCAACACCGACTGGCCAGACGCGTCTTCGGTAACGCCCTCGAAGGACCGCAAGGCGACGAGACCGCCTCCAGCGCTCAATTGGAGCGTCACTGGCCCGGGTCCGGAGCCGAGGTGCAACGCCAGCACCCCCTCCGAGGCAGGGTCTTCGGGAGGCTCCAGCTCGCACAGGGCCACAGAGACACTCACCAACTTGAGCCGCGCACCACGGGTCCACCGTTCCAGGGAGGCCAAGCGAGACTGCGTCAGTGCGGCCAAGGTGACCCATTGGCTACTCTCACCACGGACACACCTCGAGTGTGCCACCTGAAGGGTCGATGTATCGCCGTGAAAACCCTTCTCAGCCTCCAGTTGCAACAGGCTCAGGACATCGGCATCGGCCATCACCGGGATCTCTGTCTGGGTGACCAGCAGGCTAGACACCGACAGAACCACCGCACAGGTGCGTTCCCGAATGCCGGCCTGATCCAGTTGAGCCCGGAGCTCCTTGCCGACCGTTTCTGGATCACCGGAATCTATGTCCAGAGACAGTTCGGCCTTAAATCCAAGCGTCTTCTCAAGCCCGCTCTGGGTCCGGCGCAAGAGGCTGCCCTCGATGCGACGGCCCTCCCACGAAAGCCCCAGTACGGAGGACGGAGCTTTACGCGAACGGGAACCCAGTTTCAGAAAATTCATCATGGGGTGGTCTGGGCCTTCATCTAGCGATCGATTTGCTGGGCGATCTCCTCACGGACACGGTCTCCCAATGCCCAGCCCAATCGGCTGAGATCCTGACGGTAAAGGATCTTCGGGACTCCATCACTGATATCAAAAATGAACTTCACTCGGCGATAACCTCGGCCCAAAGGCCCTACGGCCACCAGGTCGGCTCCATATTGGAAGCTCCGCGTCGTAAGGAGATCGCGGCCAGCCAAAGTGGTTACGGCCGGATGATCACGACCGAGTGCAGTCACCATCCAAGCAATGGAATTCAGGCTCGTCGTATTTTGTTCTCGGTACCGAACGAGCGTGGAGGAGGCGCCCTCTGCGGCTTCTTGAGACAAACCCACCCCGACAAAGAGCGCGGTGAGGACGGTGGCGTTGGCCGTGTTCAGGTTCACCCGCCCATAGCTGTAGGCATTGGTGGTGACACAGAGTTCTGGGGCGATGCGTTCGAAGTCATCTTGGCTTAGGCCACTGGTCAGATAAAAACGCAGCAAACTGGGGAAGTTGGGAGCAGCGGCCGCTCCTCCACCCCCGCCTCCTCCCCCGGGGCCCCCTCCCTGAGTGAAGCCCAAGCGGGTCAGGATCTCGCGGCTACGGCCGGTGCCGAAGGACGACTCGAGCAATCCCTGGATTTGGGCCCGGGTGTTGGCGTTGGTTAGGAGAGTTCCATCGGCATGGAAATTGGGCTCTCGACTAAAGACGGTGGTCGTATCCAGCAGGCCTGGAGTCGAAAACAGGGATCCGGTGAGGCTGCGTTCGTCGGGGTCAAGGATTCCATTCTGGTTGCGATCGTCCCCAAAGAGGTGATCCAAGGTAATGCCCTGGACCCAACGCAATTCATCGACCGTTTCAAACGGACTTCGCTTGGCTTCATAGCCCAAACTCGAATAACCCAACTCCAAGGTGCCGTTGGTGCTCCTCCAATCCACGATGGCTGCAGCCAACTCGGTGCTCATCCCCGGCAACATCGAGAGGGCATTGGAATTGGCCCGGTTGAGGTTGAGCTTTCCCGACTCATCCTGAAGGTTGAAAACCAACTGATTGAGCCCGGATTCTGCAGCAGCCGGGTTGCGGCCCAAGATCCAGACCCGGGATTCTCCGATGGGCAATGCTTGGCAAACAAACTGAGAATTAGTGGTCATCATCCCGTTGGTGGCAAACTGAGCCAACGCCCACCCCACATAGCGCGCCGCGCCCTCGATGGCCTGGCCCGCCGCCACGTCGGCCGCTCGGTTGGCCGAAGCCCGCAACTCCAAACCCATGGAGGCTGCGAAGTAGAGAACTAGCGCCGTCAGTCCTGCAGTAATCCACAGCACAACCACCAAAACCGACGCCCGGGATCCGGCGCGAAAATTCTGCGCGGCCCAGGGCCTGCCGATTCTCGCCCGCGTCCTGATTTCCCGGCTGAGGATTGGAGGTACCATGTTCAGCCTCCGACGGTGCTGGTGGAGTTGGTGCGGGTCTGAGCGCTCATGGGCACCAATAATTCGACGAGTCCCGGGTCGGGACCCCAAGAAACTCCACGTTGGAGACGAATGCGGACGGCCACCGGAAGGTTGGTGGTGGTGCCCAAGACATCGGTGGTATCCCACTGCGCAAGCCACTGAGTGCCGTCGAAGGATTCTACATCCAGACGAGCCACATCGCGCAAGAGGAGTTGGTCTTCCACTTCGGCCACGGAGATGGCCAGAAGATTTCGGCACACGCCGCGATAAAGGTCCATCGAAGCCGATCCTCCTTCGACCGAATTCCGAAGACTGTAGGAAACGCGTTGAACCGCGCCCCAGGGCTCTGAAGCGCGGAGCGAACCGGTGGTTGTATTGAACTCGAGCGAAACGGGCTGGGCATTGACGGTACTGGACAGAGTACCGGCGCGGAAGGAGCCGGAGATGAGTCCGTTGGTCTTCGGGGTCACCGCTCCCTGGATGTCTTGACGCAAGGAATCGAGCGCCAGCTCCAGCGGGGCCGCCGATTCGATCGCATCAGAAACCGTATTGCGGAGCCGAAGACTCGTGAAGAGCACCTGATTGGCGACGATGAGGATGAGGGCCGCCGCTCCCATCGAGAGGATTAATTCGATCAATGTGAACCCCGATGGGTTCCTGCTTCCGGATGAAACTCGGGTGATCATCGGGTGGCGGTACTGCTGCTGCTGCTACTACTGCTGCCAGCGATCGCATCGACGGGGTGACCCAGCGTGGAGAACCGCACCGAAGACTCCTGTCCCTGCGTCAGGAAGCGCACCTCGGCCGTCAATAATGGCAAGCTGCTTTGCACCCAGTTCTCGCGGGTCACCGTCCACCGATAGTCGACTGTTCCCTCAACTTGAGTCCCGCTTTGCGTGGCACTGCTATTGGTGTAGAGGGTCGCCTCGGTGAGCATCCGTTCAGCAATGCGGGCAGCCACCGCTCGCCGAATAGACGCAGTGCCCGCTCGACTCGCCACATGCAGAGCCTCGACCACGGCGGGGATCACAATGGCTAAAAAGAGGAGGGCCGCCAGCGTCTCCGCCAGGGTGTATCCCGCTCGCCGACGGTTATTGGAGACCGGTGCGAATTTCATAATGACGGCGGTCGGACCCTTCAACGAGCCACAGCACGGACCCATCCGAGTCCTCGATGCGAATGGCATTGGGACTGTCTTCATCGAGAGTCCCATCCGGCAGGAACCGGATCGACGGTTCGGTTCGTGCGGTGGTGGACTTTGGGGAAGTGGACACTCCGGGCAGCAGACCCGTGGTGCGAGTGCTTGTCAGAGTTTGGCCGATGAGACGTTGGGCCTGATCAAAGGCGATCCGGAGATTGTCATCGACGGTAAACTCTTGGGACAACGGGTCGCCGTTTTGCCCACGGGTTTCGCGCTCAACACCATAGCGGCCCACGGTGGCGTCGAGCCATAACAAGACTGGCATGCTCTCAGAAATAGCCCGACTCCGGGCCGCATGCGTCAGGGCCAGAACCCGACGGGCCTCAGACTCCAAGGCTCGGCCGCGGATGAATCCCGACAGGCGCGGAGACACCATCGAGACAGCCACCACCAACAGGGCCATCACCAAGATCATTTCGATCAAAGTAAAGCCGTGCCGCCGCGAACGCGTCGGACCGCGATCCTTATTTGGCCGTCCAGTTACCAAAGTCATCCTCGGTTCCCGCCTTACCGTCCGGCCCAATGGAGGACAGGTCGAAGGAGGTGGCATTCTGTCGTCCGGGTTGAGCGTACAAATATTCATTGCCCCAAGGATCCTGAGGGATCTTATCGAGGTAAGGTCCACGCCAGTTACGGGCCTGCCGTGGTGCCTGGAGAAGGTCAGCCAAGGTCTTGGGGTAGGAGCCGTTGTCTACCTCGTAGGCGTCTAAGGCTGTCTTGATCGAGGCGATATCCGCTCGGGCCGCCGACTGCCGGGCCTGTTCACTGCGACCCATCATCTT
>JBDKKQ010000269.1:0-6118 GCA_039796015.1 Verrucomicrobiota bacterium | reverse complement strand
TTCTTGGCGTTATCGATTTGGAAGATCGCCAGCATGCTGATCGAGACCGCCAGCAGTGGCACTAAGGCCATTAAAGTGGTGTAGGCCAGGGCCGAGGCCCGGATTTGGCAGCGGTTTTTCCAGAAGAATCGGACTACCAAAGCCCAGAAATGGGTGAATTTCTGGAATGCGGACAGAGACTCGGGATCCGGATGGGCGTGGACACCGTCGCGGAAGGTCGCCGCGACATCCGCCTGGATTTGTTGGAGACGCGAGGGCTTCGGCACGGGGTGACGGTACTCGGAATCTGTCCGTTTCGGCAACCTTCCAAACCAAGAGACCCTGAACAGACGTGATGGGTTGAGTTGATGCCTCGGGAGGCGCCCGGGGTTCTCAAAGGAGTTTGAGACCAGGGCTGGAGCCGGAACAATTAGGGCGGCAGGGAAGTGGGTGAGCGGGGGACAGCGAGGGGGAGGTCCTTAACGAGCCAGCTATTGAAGCGCCGGTGGAAGAAGACTCGATAAGGACGACCGATCCCGCTGAACTATCCCGTTTTAGAGGTCTCCGCAGCACTGATTGTGGGCCCCAGGGGCATCTAAGTGTTCCTCCGAGCAGCAGGCGTTGGACTCCGATTCTGCTTTGGATGGGGCTGCCATCATTCGTTTGAGGAAGAGACTCAAGACCGAGACATCGGCGGGGGTGACACCGCTGATCCGGCCCGCCTGACCTAAGGAGGTGGGCCGAATGGATTGGAGCTTTGAGCGGGCCTCGATCCGTAGGCTGGGGACTTGTCCGTAGTCCAAAGTGGCAGGGATGCCTTGATTCTCCCAAAGACGCAGGCGATCGACTTCCGCTTCTTGGCGGTCGATGTAACCGGCATATTTGAGAGTGATCTGGACCTGCAGAGTGACCTCGTCGGGCAGATCGGTCCTGAGACCGGGCAAGGTGCTATACTCTATTTCGGGCCGCTTGAGGAGATCGGACAGGAGGTCCTGACCATGCCGGGTCGTTTGAAGCCGACGGACTTCTTCCTGAATTGAGAGAAGTTTGGAGGAGAACTGGTCAAAGTGCCGCTGAGGTAGCAAACCAATGTCCCGACCGATCGGGCTCAGGCGTTGGTCGGCGTTATCTTGACGCAGGAGGAGGCGGTATTCGGCCCGGCTGGTAAACATCCGGTAAGGCTCGAGGGTGCCTTTGGTGACGAGATCATCGATGAGAACCCCAATGTAAGCCTGATCTCGTCGCAGGACGATCGGGTCTTTGGCTTGGACTCGTCGGGCCGCATTGATGCCGGCCATGATTCCTTGGGCTGCGGCTTCCTCGTAACCGGATGTGCCATTAATTTGGCCCGCTAGGAAGAGATTCTGGCAGCAGCGGGTTTCTAGGCTGGGAGAGAGTTGGGTGGGATCAGAGAAGTCATACTCGACAGCGTAGGCGGGCCGGAGGATTTCTGCCTTTTCGCAACCAACGATGGAATGGACCATTTCGACCTGAACTTCAAAGGGGAGGCAGGTCGAGAACCCGTTGACGTAGATTTCATCGGTGGCGATTCCCTCTGGTTCCAAGAAGATCTGATGTTTTGGTTTGTCGGCGAACCGGACGTATTTGTCTTCAATGCTCGGACAATAACGGGGTCCGACGCCCTCAATGACTCCGGAATACATCGGGGACTTGTGCAAATTCTGCAGGATAATCTCCCGGGTGCGATCGGTGGTATGGGTGATGTAGCAGGGTTCTTGACCGCCATGCCGTGCTAGGATGGATCCCGCAGGGTAAGGCCCGGGAGGAAGTGTGGAACTTCCAGTGCGATGTTCCACGTGGAACAATGGATCGTTCCAGAGGTCTTCTTTCCAATAAGTGAACCAGGGAACCGGTTCATCCCCATATTGGGGCTCAGTTCGGGTGAAATCGATGGATTGACGGACTAATCGAGGTGGAGTTCCGGTTTTCAGCCGGCCCAAGCGAAGGCCCACCTCAGCCAAGGACCCCGAAAGGCCGGTGGCCGCCGATTCACCCGCACGACCGCCGGATTGTTGATTGGCCCCAATGTGCATGAGACCTCGCAGGAACGTTCCGGTGGTAACCACGACAGTTTCGGCGAGGAATTGAACCTCTAAGGCGGTCTCGACCCCATAAACGCGGCCCTCTCGATGGAGCAAGCGGAGCGTTTGACCCTGTTTGCAGTCTAAAAGGGGCTGACGTTCGCAGACCCACTTCAAACGAAACTGATAGGCCTTCTTGTCGCATTGCGCCCTGGGAGCCCACACAGAGGGCCCCTTCTTCGTGTTGAGCATTCGGAATTGGAGGCCGCAGAGGTCGGTCGTCTTTCCCATCTCTCCACCTAGAGCGTCTATTTCTCGGGCGAGGTGACCTTTGGCAAGTCCGCCAACGGCCGGATTGCAGGACATTTGCCCGATGGTGTCCAAATTGATGGTCAACAGCAGTGTTTTGCAGCCCATCCGCGAGGCAGCCAAAGCCGCTTCCACCCCAGCATGGCCAGCTCCCACCACAATGACATCATACCGCTTAGGATAGACGAACATGCCGGGAGGGTAGTGATTTCTTCCCAATCAGCAATCTCAGGGCGAGGCGGTGATTTGAATCGAATGTTCCACGTGGAACAGTTGGGAGAAGCGAGGTTGAAGCGGCCACTGTCGGTAGATTCTGGAACGTTGCTGAGATCCAGCCTCACCCGACCACTTCCGAGGTAGGGCGATTTCTCCGAAAGCGCCACGTCGGCAGACACGGACCGCCGCAGTGACGGAGTGAAAAACGATGAAACCTGCCGGTTTGACAACCACTGAGCCCGAAAACTTAACGGATCATCGATTTGGCCTGATCTTGTAGGTTGCCTCAACGAATTCTTAGCAACTCTAGTGGGCCCCAGACGCGTTCGGCCTAATTCGGAAGGAGTAAGAAACGCTGGCGCTCATCCTGGACAAAAACAGATTCGAGGTTCCGGCAAAACCGCGGATTTCAAAGAGGCAACTATCTCTGAATTTTGGAACGTTGTTGAGATTCGACCAAAAAATCGTCCAAATCGGTTAAAAACAATAAATATATCGATAACGAAACGGGTTTCCTAGGAATTCCGAGATGAGAAACCCTGAAGCAACAGCTCTGTAGAAGATTGTCCGCCCCAGATTCACAAGGGTCGCTCGGCAACCGTTCGCAGGAATTTGCGGCTATGAGAAGGCGCCGGAAGGGTCCACTCAAGCAGTAGGAGCCGAGGTCTGATTCAAGAAAATCCAAACCAATGATTTAGAGCTTGCTAATTAGGGTCAGAGACGATCTGATGCCCATGAAATTCTCATATAAGAACTTTATGAAACTGATCCTCGCTGTTGCTGTTTTGGCTGCCTTCTCAACCGCAACCTTCGCCAAGGAAGTGACCCTCACTGGCGAAGGCAAGTGCCTGAAGTGCGCCCTCAAGAAGGCCGACAAGTGCCAGAACGTCGTCGAAGTGAAAGAAGGCGACCATACCACCACCTACAAGCTGACCGGTGATGTCTCCAAGGGTTTCCACAAGGAAATCTGCAGCGAGACCAAGAAGGTTAAAGTGACCGGCACCTTGGATAAGGAACACAAGGAGTTGGCCGTGACCCACATCGAAGCCGTCAAGTAATAGACCTTTGAAAGGGGCTGGCAGTAATTCCAGCTCGAAGACAAACCCGCCTGATTCAGGCGGGTTTTTTTATTAGTGCGCCCTGTACGGTTATTGAGCGCCCTGTTGGGCACATGTAGGGCTCACCTCTCGACACCGCTGAAGGAGCACTGCACCGAAAAGGGGGAGATTTTGTCTCTATCAGCGCAGGGAGTCAGCGCTCAAAAAGTTTCAGCGCTCAAAAAAGGCCCAAAAACGGGCTAAAAATATGGTTGGCCAACATGGATTCGAACCATGACTAAGGGCGTCAAAGGCCCCTGTGCTACCATTACACCATCGGCCAACAGCGGTGCGAGTCTAGGACGGGTCCTTCCCGGCTGAAAGTGAATTCCACCGGGAACGACCGACTCTCATAAGTTTTACGCGCCGGCGACAAGGTGTCGCCAATCAGAAAACCCTTGGTTATCTTTGAATTCCATAAGCGCGTCCGACACTCCATCTGATGTGGTTTTTATTCCACCGGCTGACCTGCCCCTCCTCAGGCGATGGTCCCGGCTGTCCTTGATCGCTGCTGTTTTGTCGGTGCCCGCTTTCGGGATTCTTCTCATTACCCCCGGATGGCTGTTTCAGCGGCTGATGGCGATGGATATGAACGGATTGGGGCCGGTGGTCCTAACGCTTTTCGCAGCAGTATGGGTTGGTTTTATTGGTTCGATCTTCGGCGGGCTGGCACTGCGGCGGCTCCAAGGCCCGGAGCCTGAGCGTCGCGGCCGGGCTTGGGCGTTATTCGCAACGGCCGGTATTCGGGGTCTATTGATGGTAATTGGTGGCACTCTAGGTTCCGTAGTCTTAGGTCGCGGGGGCGAAGAAGGGGGTGATCCGGAGTTTTTCAAGTCACGGTGGATTGCCGGGCTAGCTCTCACCCTCCTGTTGAGTGATGTATACTTTCGCTCTCGTCGTCGCGGCGTTCAGAAACCTCGACGGGGACGCGGTTGGTGGGCCTTCGCAGGGGGATTACTGCTGCACCTAGCCCTCATAGCGGCACTGCCGTTTTCCATGTTCCACGCGTTGATCACATTCCACCCGGAAATCGTCCGAGGAGGCGGTCAGAACCGGCGTTATGAAGGTCCGCAAGAACCGGGGCTTTTTGCGCAGCGTCAATTGCGCCTAAAACCAGTGGCCGGGAAGCCCACGACGGTGGTTCTCAGGTTCTGGGAAAATGGGAAGCCTCGTGAGTTGGGGCGGAAGGTGGTTAAAGACGCATCCGCCTTGGAATGGCGGCTGATCGAGGGCTCCGGTTCGACTCAGGGACTCAGTCTGCGCTGGAGCAAACCAGCCATCACGCCCGCTGAAACGTGGCCACTGGCCTTGCCGGCCGGAGTTGAACTCACCCCGGTGCTCGAACCGCAGAGCCTGACGTTGCATCCGGGAACGAAGACCAACGTTTGGATCTTCCAGAATTTTGATCAACCGCTGTGGACCCCGGCCATCGCCAGTCCGGATTGGGCGGTCGAAGTCCTTCTGGAATCGGGATCCCAATCCCCCGGAAGAGTCCTTCAAAAAGATTAGGCAGGCCCCGAGGCGAAACCATTTGCCGATGAATCCTCGTGCTGGCCGCACCTACTTCAGCCAGCGCTTCGTTGAGAGCTCGCTGCGGGCCTCCCATCGGCCAGAACCTCCGTGTTGCCTCGTCGTGCGAAAGACTTCATTGCGCTAGGAGTGACCTCCCAATGGAGTGGTTCCGGCTGACTTGCTGGAAATTTCTTCAATCGCTTTGAGGCAATACCACTTCACGGCTCCGCTCATGGGTGGATCTAGCTCCTCGAGCGCTTCGGGAGAACACCAACGGATGTCCCGATGCTCTTCGACCGCCAGGGTGAGCGAGCCACCGATGGGACGGGCAAAATAAATCATGCCTATGTGTTCATGGGTGTCATGAATGCGGTGGATATCGAGAAACCGGGGAGCAATGAGGGCCCGGGTACCGGGTTCCGTGGTGGGTGGTCGCTCGCCGAGAAGCTCGATTTCCAGACCGCTCTCCTCACGCGCCTCTCGCAAGGCCGCCTGCTCCGGGTCCTCGTCTAATTCGATGTGCCCGCCCAGCGGCAGCCATTTGCTGAGCTTGCGGTGTAGAATGACGAGCACCTTCCGGTCTTGAACGACAAAGAGGGCGACGGTGAAATCGATGTTGTCGTGGAGATGCGGCATGAAAGGGTGAAAGGCTGGAGGGCGTGGGAGGATTTAAAAGTGCCCGCAGATCTCGAATTTATCCGTGAGCTGGGTCCCAAGAGAGGCGGCTCAAGGGCCTACTGGAGCCAGTTTACCCAAAGAGCACCGGGACGGTCGAGGGTACGGTCGATTTGCTTCCATCGTAACCAGTGGTCGATGGCTGCGGTCAGCACTCCTGTCTGGGGTTTTCTTGACTCCGCAATTAACAACGATAGCCATGAAACGTTTGTCTCTCGCCTCCCTGTTGGCCATTTGTGGCCTGATTCTTTCCACAGCCACCGGGTCGCTCTTGGCCCAGAACGAGGC
>JBDKKQ010000268.1:0-5696 GCA_039796015.1 Verrucomicrobiota bacterium | reverse complement strand
CCGCCGCAATCCAGCCCGCCCCGCCGGCCGACCCGCGCACCCTCATCCGCCGCCTCAGCCTCGATCTCACCGGCCTTCCCCCCGAACCCACCGACGTCGACCGCTTCATCACCGACACCGCGCACGACCGCACTGGTGCGACCAGCCGACTCATTGACCGCCTGCTCAACTCCCCCCGGTACGGCGAACGCTGGGGACGACACTGGCTCGACGTCGCCCGCTATTCCGACACCAAGGGCTACGTTTACGGACGCGAAGAACCCCGCTTCGTTCACGCACCCGCCTACCGCGACTGGGTCATCCATGCCCTCAACACCGACCTGCCCTACGACCGATTTCTGATGCTGCAACTGGCGGCCGATCAACTGGTCCCCGCCGATTCCCCCGACCTTGCCGCCCTTGGCTTCGTCACCGGCGGCCGCCGCTTCCTCGGCGTGACCCACGACATCATCGACGACCGCATCGACGTCATCACCCGCGGCACCCTGGGACTCACCGTCGCCTGTGCCCGTTGCCACGATCACAAATACGACCCCATCCCGACGGCCGACTACTACTCCCTCTACGGCGTGCTCCGGGGCAACGACGACCAACTGGTCACCTTCCACGAACCGCAAGATTCCGAACTCGCCGCCCTGCGAAAAAAATTCTCCGACCAGATGCGCCTGCGCCGTTCCGAGGCCAACGCCCGACTGCGCGAACGGGCCGGCGACTACCTCGCAGCCCAATTGAACCTCAAGGACTACCCCGAGGAAGGCTTCGACCAACTCCTCTCCCCCAGAGACATCATCCCCATGTCGGTGCGCCGTTGGCGGGATTTTCTGAACGTGTCGGCCACCCCAGATCACCCGATCTTCGGACCCTGGCGGATCCTCATCGCAGACCTGCATCACCTGCCCGACGCCGACTGGCCGTCCGCGGCCGCCCGGGCGCTCACCGCCTCACGCCACCTCGCACAGAGCTGGAACCCACGGGTGGCTGCGGCCTTTGCCCAAGCGCCGACCTCCCGGACCGAGGTCACCCAGCACTACGGCGATCTCTTCACCCGGGTGGACACCGACTGGAAGGCCCTAATGGAGGCCTCAAAAAAGGCTACAAAACCGATCGACCCGCAGGCCGGTACTCCCGACCCGATCGCCCCGATCGCTCTGCCCGACCTGCCCTCCGAAGCCCTCCGCCGCTTTCTCCACGACCCGGCCTCGCCCACCACCGTTCCCGACACCGGAATGGTGAACACCGAGTTCTTCTACCCGACCGACATCACCGTCGAACTCTGGCAACTCCAGGGTGCGGTGGACCGACGCCTCATCGCCCTCGGTGTCCAAGCCGCACTCGTGCTCGTCGATCGCCCCCCAGAACCACAGCCCGTGGTGTTCCGCCGCGGCAGCCCCTCGCAGCCGGGACCCGAGGCCCCACGCCGCTTTCTCGAAGTGCTGTCCGGTCCCGACCGCCGCCCATTCCAGAAGGGCAACGGCCGCCTCGAACTCGCCCGAGCCATCGCCTCGCCCGACAACCCGCTCACCGCCCGCGTCCTGGTCAACCGCGTTTGGCAACACCACTTCGGCACCGGCCTGGTCAAGACCCCCAGCGACTGGGGCCTGCGCGCCGAAGCCCCGAGCCATCCCGAGCTGCTCGACTGGCTGGCCCTGCGCTTCGTCGAATCCGGCTGGAGCCTCAAGGCCCTCCACCGGCTCATCGTCTCCAGCGAGGCCTACCAAAGGTCCTCGGCCGGGCAGGACCCGTGGCCCGACGACGAGCGGGCCCGACTCCGCCGGATCGATCCCGACAACCGCCTGCTCGCCTCGTTCCCGCTGCGACGCCTCGACTTCGAGCAACTGCGCGACGCCCAGCTGGCCGTCACCGGCGAGCTCGAGTCCCGGATCGGCGGATCGCCGTCGGGCCTGCTGGAGCCGTCCAACCAACGCCGCTCGGTGTACGGCCTGGTGGACCGCCAGTTTCTACCTGGAGTCCTGCGCACCTTCGACTTCGCCAACCCCGACCTTCACGTGGCGATGCGGCATGAAACCACCGTGCCCCAGCAGGGGCTCTTCTTCCTCAATGGGCCGTTCGCCGCCAACCGGGCTCGGATGCTGGCCCGGGCCGTCTCACGGCTGTCACCCGAGGACCGCATCCAACATCTGCACCGGCGGCTCTTCCAGCGCGCGGCCCGACCCAACGAGATCGCCGCCGGGCTGCAGTTCGTGGCCGAGGCCGAACGCGCCCCCGACCGTGCGGTCCGGCCCGAAGTCGGCCCGCCGGAGCCCCGGCTGGAACCTTGGGAGCAGTACGCCCACGTCCTGCTCCTCACCAACGAGTTCGCCTTTGCCGACTGACCCCCTCCCGCCATGTCTTCCCGGCCCTCCCCTTGGAACCCGCATCGACCGGCCCTGAGCCGCCGGGACTTCCTCACCCGCACCGGCCTCGGCCTCGGCGCCCTGTCGCTGCAGACCCTTGGCGACCCAGCCGCGGCCACCGGCACACTCGACGGCCCGGCCAGCCTGGCCAGCCTGTCCCCGCTGGCCCCCAAGCCCCCGCACTTCGCGCCCAAGGCCCGTCGCGTCGTGCATTTCTTCCTCAATGGCGGGCCGTCGCAGGTGGACACCTTCGACCCCAAGCCAGCCCTCGCGAAATACGCCGGCCAACCCCTGCCCGGCCAATACCTCCGCACCGAGCGCAAGACCGGCGCAGCCCTGCCCTCGCCCTTCAAGTTCTCGCGCTACGGTCAGAGCGGCCTCGAGATCAGCGAGGTCTTCGCGCGTACCGCCGCGCATGCCGACGACATCGCCGTCATCCGCTCCATGCACGCGCAGGTGCCCAATCACGAACCCTCGCTCATGCTCATGAACTGCGGCGATAGCGTGCAGCCGAGGCCCAGCTTCGGTTCCTGGGCGCTGTATGGGCTCGGCACCGAGAACCAGAACTTGCCGGGCTTCGTCTCGCTGTGCCCCGGCGGCTTGCCCATCAAGGACTCAGAGAACTGGCAATCGGCCTTCCTGCCCGGCGTGTTCCAGGGAACGTTCGTGGATCCGCAGCACCGCGAGGTCGATCGGCTCATCGAGAACATCCGCAGCCCGCACGCCACCCGCGACATGCAGCGCCGGCAACTCGACCTGCTCGCCTCACTGAACGACGCCCACCGGCGCGACCATGCCTCGGATCCCCGGCTCGAGGCGCGCATCGAGTCCTTCGAGCTCGCCTTCCGCATGCAAATGGAAGCCAGCGATGCCTTCGACTTGTCCCGCGAGCCGGAGTCCGTCCGGGCGATGTACGGCGACACCGTGCACGGCCGACAGACCCTGATCGCCCGGCGGCTGCTCGAGCGCGGAGTCCGCGTGGTTCAGCTCTGGCACGGGGCCGGACAACCCTGGGACCACCACGACAACATCGAGTCGAATGTGCGCAAGCAGGCCGCCGAGATCGACGGCCCCATCGCCGCCTTCATGACCGACCTCAAACAGCGCGGTCTCTTCGACGACACGCTCATTCTCTGGGGCGGTGAATTCGGGCGCACGCCCTCGGTGGAACTCGGCGACAGCGGCAAGTCCAAGCTCGGCCGCGACCACAACCACTACGGCTTCAGCGTCTGGTTGGCGGGCGGCGGCGTGCGCGGGGGCGTGGTTCATGGCGCCACCGACGAGTTCGGCTTCCGCGCGGTCGAAAACCCCGTGAGCGTCCACGACTTGCACGCCACCATGCTCCACCTGCTGGGCTTCGACCACGAGCGCCTCACCTACCGCCACGCCGGCCGCGACTTTCGTCTCACCGACGTCTCCGGCGAAGTTGTGCGCCCGGTGGTCGCCTAGTACGGGCCTCGATCAAGCCGATCGCTGCGACTGACGCAACTTCTGCACCTTCCGGATGAGCTGAATCTTATTGTAGGCGTTGAGCGCGGCAATTTTGTAGCACTCGGCGAGCGTCGGGTAGTTGAAGACGCTATTAATGAAGTAGTCGAGCCCCCCTCCGAGCAGCATCACCGCCTGCCCGATGTGCACCAACTCCGTGGCCCCGGAACCGATGCAATGCACCCCCAGCAGCTTCTCGCTGTCGCGATGGAAGATCATTTTAAACATGCCCGAGTGGTCGCCGAGGATCTGCCCCCGGGCCGTCTCGTTGTAGCGAGCGATGCCCGTCTCGTAGGGCACCTTCTTGGCCGTGAGCGCCTCCTCGGTTTCGCCCATCATGGAAATCTCAGGAATGGAATAGATACCGATAGGGAAACGATCTCCGAGCGGAGCGGTCTCCTCATCGAACATGTGCAAGGCCGCCAGACGACCCTGCTCACTGGAGGTTGCTGCCAGCGACGGGTAGCCGATGACATCGCCCGCCGCATAAATGTGCGACACTGCCGTCTGGAAATGGGCGTCGGTTTTAATGCGGCCCCGATCGTCGGCCGACAATCCGACTACCTCGAGACCCAGCCCGTCGGTACAGCCCACACGACCGGTCGAAATGAGCACCATCTCGGCGATCAGAAACTTGCCGCTCTCCAACTCCAGCAACGCCTGCTTCCGATCCCCATCGCTAATTTCCAGACTCTTGAGCCCGTCACCGCACCGGAAGGTGACATCCAATTTGCGCAGTTGGTGGATGAGTTCGTCGACGATCTCATTGTCCAGGAACTCCAAAGGCCGCGGGCGCTTGTCCACGACGGTGACCTTCAGCCCCAAGGCTGCAAACATGGAGGCATACTCGATGCCGATGACACCGGCACCCACGACCACCACCGATCGCGGCAGGCGCTTGAGATTTAACAAACTATCGGAGGTGACCGCGATCTCTCCGTCCAGAGTCACCCCGCGGGACTCAGCGGGCCGGGTACCCACGGCAATGAGGAACTTCTTCGCCTTCAGGGTCTCATCTCCATTGAATCCGCTGACCACCAGTTCGTTCGGCCCAACAAAACGCGCCGCCCCCTGGAACATTTTGATGTCATTGCGAGCCAGCGAGTCATGGACCACCTGGCACTCACGACCCACCACCCCGGCCACCTGGCGCATCAAGCGCTCCATCGTCGGCCGAGCGGGACCAGAATGCGAACCGCCCGTGTCCTCATGATCGTGCGCATAGAGACGTCGCACCGCCTCCCGGAAGGTCTTCGACGGAATGGTACCCGTCTCGATGCAAACGCCGCCGACGTTCGCCTGTTTTTCCACGACGGCCACGCGTTTGCCCAACTTAGACGCCTGAACTGCGGCCCGCTGACCCGCGGGACCGCTGCCGATACAAATGAGGTCGAACTCGTGCATGGAAGAGAATTGAAGGATTCGGGAAGAGACATGGGGCTCCGGACCCGTCTCAAGACGGCAACCCCCGGCCCAGAGTAACCTCCGGTGGATTTCTCCGCGGATTAAGCCAGAACTATTCGGTCGATAGGAAAAAGAGGGAAGTGATGGGGTAACGGAGTCTTACACAAGACGCCGGGCAGGCGAAGAGCCGACTATAATGAGACCTGTGAGGAGTCTCCTAGATAAGGACCGATCTCTGAGCGGTCCAGCTCTGCGGCGGTCCATGTCTGCCGACGTGGCGCTTTCGGAGAAATCGCCCTACCTCAGAGGCGCTTGGGTCAGGTGGAGTTTGTGGCGCGATCCTAGATGTCGACCGAAGGGTCTCTAGGTAGGGATCGATCTCCGAGCGGTCCACCCCTCAATGACGGGTTTACGACCTGACCCGTACCGCGATGGAAGTTGCCTCCCTTC
>JBDKKQ010000267.1:0-3002 GCA_039796015.1 Verrucomicrobiota bacterium | reverse complement strand
GCCGAGTCGATGAGTGCAATCACCCGTCGATTCCCATCGGGTCGCACCGTGGCCGTCAATCGCAAGGGCGGGGCGGTCATTCCGGAGACCGCGACAGGGGCATCGGGGGCATCGAGTCGTTGGTTGTTTTCGACCGCGAGGTCTTCGGACTCATTGGCCAGCTTCTGCTTGGCTTCCTCGGCCAGTTTCTCCGAATCGAAGCGGACCTGATAGGCTCCGGCGACTCCGTTGGTTCCGACCAGGCTGGCTCCATTCAGACCCGCCAAGAGTTTTAGATCGATGGGGGAACCGGATTTGGAACGGACGATCAATTCGTTAGCGATCATCCCATCGCCCTCATCGGCCACGATTTCAAGGGTGCTGGACCGAGCTTGCGTGGCGAACACCTTGAGTTCCCGGCGACCGTTGGTGGAGGTGGTGAGTGAATAATTCAATCCACCGAGGATCCGCGGCAACGCCTCTCGGGCGGGCAGGTTTCGGAACTGGGCCCGAATTTGGGTTTCGATCCCATCTTCGATCCAAACCCGCCAGCCGGTTTGACCGCTCAAACGTGCCAAAACCCGTTGGATGGGCCATCCAGGGATCGATGCCGTGTAGCGATCGGTTGCAGCGTTCCACCGAAGCCCTTTCCGGATCGCAGGGGTGGCCGAGGCAATGGCAGCGGTGTTGGACGAGGGAGTCGGGAAAGGGCTCGCCGGGGGCGTGGCTGGTTCAGTTTGGCCGAGGAATGCCAAACCCACCCACAGGCAGGTTCGTTGCAACAGGCGGCTCGGCATGGAGTGAAGTCTAACCAATTCTGCAGCGGACGCCAAAGTCTGGGCCGCAATAATTCAGGAAAACCCGAAAACCCTCACTTCGTCTGCTTGGAAACCTTGAGTTCGATTTAAACAGGGTTAAATTCAACTTCAAGTTCCGCCGTCCAAAGCCCCATTGCTATGAGCCTTTTTCAACATCAGCCGAGACGAACCTTTCTCCGAGGATTGGGTACTGCGGTCGCGTTACCGTTTCTGGCATCGGCTCCGGCTGTTCGTGCTTTGGGGGCTGCAGCGGGTGCTGCGGCTTCGGCGGGCAAGCCCCCGTTGAGGATGGCCTTCGTGTACATCCCGAACGGGGCTCTCATGAAGCACTGGACCCCCGAGCAGACCGGTTCGTCCTTCGAGTTGCCTCGTATTTTGCAACCGCTGGCTCCGGTGCGTGACCAACTCACCGTGCTGAGTGGTTTAGCGCACGACAAGGCCCGCCCCAATGGCGATGGCGCCGGCGATCATGCCCGCGCCTCGGCGACATTTTTGACGGCCTGCCAAGCGCGCAAGACGCAGGGCGCGGACATCCGGGTGGGCGTGTCTGTGGACCAATTGGCCGCCCAGAAGGTGGGCAACCACACCCGGTTCCCCAGCCTCGAACTGGGCACCGACCGAGGGCAACTTTCCGGCCAGTGTGATTCGGGTTACAGCTGTGCCTACTCGTTCAATGTGTCTTGGCGCTCGGGCTCCACGCCCATGCCGCCAGAAGTGGATCCGAAGCTGGCCTTCGACCGATTGTTTACCCAGGGAGACTCGGGCGAATCGGCCGAGGTGCGTGCTCGGCGGCAGGCGCGGCGTTCCAGTGTTCTCGATTTTGTGTTAGAGGACGCCCAGCGTCTGCACGGCCAACTGGGTCGCAACGATCAGCACAAGCTCGACGAGTACATGAGCGCAGTGCGCGATGTGGAGCGTCGCATCTCCATGGCCGACAAGGTGGGCGTCGAGTTGCCTGACCACACCCGCCCGCAAGGAGTTCCGGCCAAGTACGAAGATCACGTGAAGTTGATGTTCGACATCATGACCTTGGCGTTCCGCACCGACAGCACACGGATCGGATCCTTCGTAATGGCCCATGACGGGAGCAACCGTCCGTATCCCGGCATTGGGGTCAAGGAGGGGCACCACGATCTCTCCCATCACGAGAGCAAGGAGGACAAGAAGGAGAAGATCGCCAAGATCAACGTCTTCCACATGCAGTTATTTTCGGCGTGGCTGCAACAGCTTCAAGAGACCCGGGAGTCGGATGGCAGCAGCCTGCTGGACAATTCGATGATCGTGTACGGCAGCGCCATTGAAGACGGCATGTCCCACGCCCACCACGACCTGCCGGTCCTGCTCGCGGGGCGGGGTGGTGGCACCATCAAACCAGGACGTCATGTCCGGTATGCCAAGAACACCCCGATGGCTAACCTATTCCTGTCGATGCTCGACCGGATGGGCGCACCGGCGGAGCGCCTCGGCGACAGCACCGGCCGCCTCGATCAGTTGAGCTGAAATCGGAGCCCTAACTGAGGATGGTAGGGTGATTTCTGCGAAAGCGCCGAGAGCACGTGCGGACCGAGAGGACTCGATCCCTACCGGGAGGTGGGCGGCCCGAAAGGGCCACGAAGAGCGGGTGGTGGCAATCGCTCGCGATGGTAACTTACCGTCCATTCCCCTGTAGCCGGTAGGGGCGGTGTCTCACCGTCCATCCCCCGGGCTTGCCGAGGGGCGGATTCACAGACCGACTGAAAATTCGTCGAGGCTGGAAGCCCGGGCAGCTCGGCGGAGCAGATCTTTGAGTGTGTGCTCGCTGCAGAGGACATTGATTCGCTCGCGCACGGAGTCAGGCACTTCGCCGAACCGACTGTCGAGAACATCAAGAATCGCCTCGCGGGCGGTTTGGACGATGCCTTTTTCAAGGCCTTCCTGGCGACCTTTCTGGATACCTCTCTCGAGACCTTCTTTAAGGGCGAGTTCTTCGAAGAGGGTGATATGGGGCATGGTTTTGTCGGTTAGGCGTTGCTGGAGTTGGTTTCTGAACTGGATCTTAAGCGCGCCGGGCAGCGGCATCAACCAGTCGATCAGGCGGTGCAATTGTTGGATTTCCGATGGGGAGTATCCCTCGTTGCCGAGTTTGACGGTGAGTTCGAAGAGGCAGGCGAAGAGGTTCTGTGGGTTCCGCCGGTGTTCTTGGGTGCCGAGATGGGCGGCGATGAT
>JBDKKQ010000266.1:0-2539 GCA_039796015.1 Verrucomicrobiota bacterium | reverse complement strand
GGCGAATTGACGGTTGAATGACGGTCAGCCCCCTCTGATTCCATGAATACCTTTGCCCGACCGTGGTTCGCCCTCCTCTTGTGCCTGGGATTCCTGCCGCGGATCTCCGCGGTGCCCGTTCGATGGAGCCTCCAAACCCGCGACCCTCAGACGGGTAAAATCGTCATCACCCACGAGCAGGTGGATTCGTCGCGCATCGGCGTGGTGGCGGTGGATATTTGGAATTACCACTGGTGCAAGACGGCTACCATGCGGGTGGATGCCTTCGTGCCCCGTATTAACAAGGCCCTGGCTGCGGCCCGCGATATGGGAATGCCCGTCTTCCTTTGCCCGAGCGATGTGGTGGACAATTATGTCGGATATCCGCAGCGCGAGGCGGTGTTCAACCTACCGAAGATAACGGTGCCGGCTGCCGTGAATGTCACCTGCCCGCCGGTGCCCGATGCTGGTGGTTGTGCCTGTGGGGCCGAACGCTGCGGTGGTAATTACGGGTGGGATGGGATGCACCCGGATCTGGTCATTGGCCGCGACGATTGGATGCCCGACACGCAGGCCGAGGTGTACGCGCTGTGCCAAAAGTACGGCCTGACCCACCTCATTTATGTCGGGTTCCACACCCAGGTCTGCCTGTTGGGCAAGCCCATGGGCCTGCGCGCGATGAAGTCGGCCGGTCTCCAGTGTGTGCTGGCCCGCGACATGACCGATGCGCACCCCGGCTACGATCCGGCCCGCAATTTCACACCCGACCTCAACACCGAGCAGGTGGTGGCTCATTTCGAGAAGCACCTCGCTCCGACGATCCACCTTCAGGAGGAACTGTCCCGGCTCGGTCGCTGGCGCAAGGACTGGGTGGTGGATCCGGTTCGGATCACGCCTTGGGGCACCCCGCTGCGTCCCCACCTCTTCGAGAAGCCCATTACCGTGACCTTGTCGGCACCGCTGCAGCCCGGAGCGGACATTCGCTACACGCTGGATGGCTCTGCCCCCACGCCCAAGTCGATGAAGTACACTAAACCGTTGGCCGTATCGGAGACGACCCGCCTGCGGGTTGGGGCGTTCTTGCATGGCCGCGCAGTGTGCCTTGAATCGGAGGGTTCGTTTGCAAAAAATGGGCCTCTGCCGCCGCAACCCGATGTCCTGTTGTCGACCCTCAAGCCCACCCGCAGCGTGGGTTTCGGGCACACGTACGGAGGCGATGTGCGCTACTCGGGCAACACTCGGCCACCTCAGACCGATCGATCCAATTTGGGTGGTCCGCTGCGGGTCAATCGCACCACCTACACCCGTGGACTTGGTGTGCATGCCCCGTGTGCGGTGGAGTATGCGCTGAAGCCGGAGTTCCGGCGCTTCGTGGCCTTGGCCGGGGCCGACGAAAATCTGGTGGAGGTGAGCAATGGGTCCAACCTGGCCCAGTTTCCGAGCGTGGTGTTCAAGGTGCTGATCGACGGCAAGGAGGCCGCGGTCAGTCCGGTGATGCGGGTGAAGACCGCCGCCTGGCACTTCGATGTGCCCATCCCAGCGGGAGCCCGACGATTGAGTTTGGTGGCCATGGATGCGGGCAACGGATCGCGCGAAGATTTTGCCGACTGGGCTGAGGCCGGATTCGTGGTCCAGCGGTGATCCGAGGGGCCGAGCTCGAACCCGAGCCCGAGTCCGATCGGCGATGCGGGGTTTTCAGACCGGATCACCGAGGCCCGCGGGCGGGTTCTTCGATGAGTACGCCGCCTTCCAAGCGCACGACGCGGTGGGCAATGTGCAGCGTCTCAGGACGGTGCGCGACCATGAGTGTGGTGCGGCCCAGGGTGAGGCGCTGGATGGCTGCTAGAATGGCCAACTCGCTCTCGCCATCGAGGGCGCTGGTGGGCTCGTCGAGCAGCAGTACCGGGGCGTCTTTGAGGAAGGCTCGGGCCAGGTGGATTCGCTGTTTTTCTCCGACACTCAAGCGAGCAGATCCATCGCCCACGCGGGTGTCGTAACCCTGAGGCAGGCGCACGATGAACTCGTGGGCCTGGGCGGCGTGGGCCGCGGCTTCGATCTCGGCGCGAGTAGCCCCCTCTCGGCCAAAGCCGATGTTTTCGGCGACCGTCGCGGAAAGAAGCAGGGGTTCCTGCAACACCCACGACACCTGCTGGCGGAGGCTTTCCCGATCCAGGCTTTTGAGGTCGAGGCCGCACCAACGGACCTGCCCCGAGGCGGGTTCTAGGAATCGGGGAATTAATTGCAGCAAGGTGGTCTTGCCCGCACCGCTGGGTCCGACGATGGCGACGATCTCCCCGGGTTTCAGGCGGAGATGGAGTCCTTGGAGCACCGGTCGGTTGGGGTCGTAGGCGAAGTCCACACCAGTGAACTCCAGGGCCACTCCGGTGGCGGGGCGGGGCGCCGGCGTGGTGCCGCTGGCGGAATGGTCCGGCGTGTCGAGCCATTCGAGCACCCGTTGGGCACTGGCCTGGGCCGTGGAGAGGGTGCCGCCGAGGTGCGACAATTGGTTCAAGGGCTCATAGAGCTGCGCCAGATAGGCCAAAAACACCAGCAACTGGCC
>JBDKKQ010000265.1:0-5866 GCA_039796015.1 Verrucomicrobiota bacterium | reverse complement strand
GGCGTTCCTTGCCCGAGGCCAGAGATCCCCGCGCGATGGCTTCCAGTCCGTAGGCGAAGAGCACCCACAATGCGAGGTGCATCACGTGCAGGAACTTGGAAGGAATGCGGATGGTTGAGAGGTAGGGGATGGCGAAAAAGATCCGGTAGAACGGAGCGAAGTGACCCCAGGACAACGCCAGTGAACCGGTTGCCACGGCGACCCAGAACCACACCATCCGGCGCTCTTGTTCCGAGTCTGGAGACTGTTTTTTTCGCAGTGAGGTCGCCGCGGCATAGCTCGCCACGAGCACCACCAGGATACCGGCATACTCACCGGCCCCGCTCCATCGACCCTTGGACGTTCCGTCAAAGCCCACCGCGCCCCAGTAGGCGCCGCCGTCCGGGCTGTCCATGCGGTAGCCGAAAAGTCCCGGCACGACAATCCGTAGAGATTCCACCGGTGGTAGGCTAATCGCCGTGGCGAACTGCCACCGCTGCGCCTCGCTCTCCCGTGTCTGGGACATGCCCGAGACCGCGACGATCTGAGTGCTGACCAGCGCGTGGATGGCGTGGGCCGCGATCCATCCGGCGAAGACAACCACTGCCGTGAGGCGCATCGCGGCGTTCCAGAGCTTCCGTGGGGTCTCGATGGATTCCGTCCAGCACTGCCAGACCAGGAAAGCGGCCACGTAAAGGCTGAGGATGGCACCGATGTCGCCGCCCTCGCTGACGTTCAGACCGGTCGCGAGGCCTGCTGCCGCTATCGAGAGCCAGCGTCGCCAACCGGTATCCCGCCCAGCCAGGCCCGCCAGAGCCAGCAGGGTGAAGCCGAGTGAGAACGCCTTGGCTGGCAACCCCCAACAGGCGTAGGACACCGGATTGGAGGCCAGTGCGGCAGCGATGCCCGAAAGGATGGCGACCTCGGAGCGGAATCCGAGGCGTCGGACAAAAAACCAACAACTAAGGCCCAGGAAGACTAGCGACAGCGGCACGTAGAACTTGGCCACGAAGAGCGGGCTGTTCACGATGGTCCCCAGTATCTGGGTCAGATTGGGGGTCGCTCCGATCGTGACCGATCCAACCCAGTTGAGATCTTGCCAGAATCCAAAGAAACCATCCGGAAGCCTGCCTGCGTCGGAGTGTAGAACTCCAAGTGGTGCATCATTGGAGAAAAGCGCGAATTCAGGGCGGAGGCTCTTCCAGAAAATAGTGCCCACGGCCAACATCAGGATGGCCCAGGCCCACAGTAGCGGCCGGAAACGGCCGACGCCCTTTGTGGGTTCGGAGAGAGGCGAGGAGGAGGTCGTTTTCATCGGTTCGGGGAGTCGTTCCGGGTCGCGGGATGGGAGCCGAAGAGTCGGTCTCTGAAAAAGACGGCGATGCGTCCCAGCCACCAGTGCCAGGGACGTATCAGGCCCCAGGCCATGTCTCCGATGGCCTTGGCGTAGACGGTGTCAACGGGGCGGGCCATTTGTTGTTTCACCACCGAACGTGCGGCGAACAGGCACTGGATGCGTTGGCTCCAAACCCATCGGCTCATGGCGCCTACGGGTGCCCACTGGGCGATTTGCTTCATGGCCCTCAGTTCATCGGCCACCCAGTTGTCTAACCGGCGCGAATTAGCGGTCGTGGCGCTGCCGCCATGGTGTCGGATTTGGCAGAGTATTTCTGTCCGTTCGGCCAGTCGGGACGAGTGACTGGCCCAGTCGGCGTAGAACACGCAGTCTCCTACCTGGGGATAATCCAGAGGGAAGCGGCATGGGGCCGGTTTTCGGTCGGTCTTGAGTAGGACGGAGCCGCAGAAGATGGTCTGCAACTGGCCTTGTTGCCTAACAAAGTCGAGCAACCGGATCGGGTGGACCTCGGGCTGTGGTGGTGACGGTTGATCCGGCAACAATCGTCCTGAGGCGTCGATCTTTTCGGTCAATGACCAAGCCATGGCCGGGGCGGTCGAATCTTTCAGCGTGGGGGCCAGTTTTTCTAGGAAGCCTGGCAGCACCAGGTCGTCGGCCAGGAGGATGTGCAGGATGTCGGTTTCAACCGCCAGGTCGAGGCACCGGTTTAGGTTGCCGAAGAGGCCCTGATTTCGCTCGTTGCGACGGAGTTCTCCCCGCAGGCGTGGGTGCTCGGCAAAAAACCGAGTGACCAGTTCCGGGGTGCCGTCGGTGGAGACGTCATCAATCACCACCACCCGATCGGGCGGTGTGGTCTGGGCAGCCAAAGAGTCCAACGTGGCCCGCAGGTAGCGAGCACCGTTGTAGACCGGGATGACTGTGAGGATTTCAGACACGTCAAAAGAGGGGACCACAAGCCGCTATTCCGTGAAAGCCCCCATGTCGGCCCACGATGGACTGGGTATCCGAGATTTGGAGAGGGTTGGTCAATTTGCGGTGAGTGTGGTTGATGGAAATCGGGGCGTGCTCCAAGTCCGGAGCTCCTCGAGTTGGCTCTTCAGGCAAGGGCAAGCGACATCGGGCGTCAGGGTTCGTATCACGGGCTGAGGTGCCGCCTCGGGGTGGATTTCGATGGGCCAATCCCAGGTGTCTCCGATGAGCCTCAGGACCTCGGCCTTGTGGATCGGCGGCCAGATGCCGGGCTGACAGACCGGTTCTGGGGATCGAGCTTCCAGAAGTCCTCGGCAGATTTGCGCCCACTGGAGCGTGGTGATTCCATTCCAGGCGTGGTTGACGAAGCCTCGAACAGGCCCGCGCTGGGTGAGGAACCAGCCCATGAGACTTCTCGGGGCGGCAGCCCGGAGTTCGGGGCCCAGGATCGAGCATCGGATGACGAGCCCCCCGGCCGACCGCACCCGAAGTTCGGCTTCCCACTTGGACTGACCGTAGTCGTCGGTGGCATCCGCGAGTTCCCCAGTCTGCCGGGCCGGCAAATCGGATCGGAAGATCCCGTCAGTGCTGGCCTGAATGAACCGGGCGCGACTTCCTTGCAGGCATTCCAGGGACAATTCCACCAGGCGGATGTGGGTGTCGATGAGTGCCTGGGGTGGCGATCCAGCCCGAATCCCGATGCAATTAATTACCGCCTCGGGATGCGTGGCCCGGAGCGATTCGAGGAATCTGGCTGGCGAATCTGGATCGAAACGAGGTTCCGGGGTTTGGACCGAATGCCCCGCCTCGGTCAAGAAGCGGGCGACGACATGTCCCAGCATGCCAGAAGCACCCAGTACAGTGACTCGCATTAAGCCTCCCCGAAGGCGGTCAACCATTCCCAAGAGTGACCAGGATATTTACGAACAATGTCATCCCGATGATTCCAGGCGGTGACCAGGCAGGCGACCGGCGGGTGCTGGATCATCTCGGCCGGAGCCACGATGGGTGTCTCGGTCTGGGGGATGAATTTTCCGCACCGCAGCGGCGACTCATCGACGATGTAATTGAAGCGCAGGTGCCGGAGTTGGTTCAGGTAGACATTGGCGCGACCGGCGGCTCCGTAGGCGGCAATGGGACGGCCTTCCTGGAGAAGGCGCTCTAGCCTCCGTGCTGCGGGGGTCTCAGCACGGTGGTCATAGGCGCGTTGGATGTCATCCAGACCGAACTCCGACTCCAATGACTGGCTTGAAATTCCGGTCGCCGAGGGGTCCCGGCGGAAGCGCACTCGCAGTAATCCTCCATGCAGCGGGGTTCTGAGGGTGGCCTCATGCGTGAAGCCCAATCGGCAGACGCAGCGGATCAAGGCTGATTCGCTCCATTCAACCTTGTGTTCGTGATAAATGGTGTCCCATTGCCCGCCGCTCAGAGTCGCAGCGAGGTCGTGGACTTCGACCCAGAAATGTCCGCCCGGTTTGAGAGCTAAGGCAGCCCCGGCGAAGACTTCCCGAAGGTCCGTAATGTGTGCCAGGCAGTTGGATCCGGAGAGCACATCCACCGATGCTTCCAGTCCGTGTTCCCGGACCACCTCCGGCGTGAACGGGCGATTGACCAGACGCCACGAAGCGGCGGCACCCGCGCGCCTCGACACATCGCTGGGATCCACGCCGATGCGCCGCCAACCCGGGGGGAGTTGATTGAGCAGGACTCCGTCATTGCACCCGATTTCCAGATAGGTCAGGGCCGACTCCTTGCCGTAAAATGACGCTAGAATATCGGAGAAACCAATGAAGTGTCGAACGAGGCCTGGCACCGTCGATGAGGCGTAGTTGTATTCCTCGTAGAGTTGGGCTCCGGAGATGTCCTCAGCCACTTGGACGGCTCCGCAACAGGAGCATCGCATCCAGGTCAGCGGGAACAGAGGTGCCGTGCGAGCCGATTCAGCGGACCGGCAGAACATTCCGGCCAGAGGCATCGGCTCCATGTGCAGCACGGGGACCAGTCCTGAGGATGGGGCGTGGCAACCTCGGCACTGTTGGATCGTAGGGGACGACATTCGGGAGAAATTCAGGGGTGGTCGATCAACGGGGGAGTTCGGCTCGGTCATCCAATCAAACTCTCAGGTGTATTCTTCAACGACCCCGGCGGCATCGAGCAGCGGAGTTATCTCGTCGAAGGTCTTCAGCCTGCGGGTGTTTTCCGAGCTGTATTCTGAACCCAATGCCTGAGGGGTTAGTTCTTCGGGTAGGCGGTATTCTGGGTGAATCGTGAAGTAGGTTTCACTCTCGCTGACTCGTTGAAGCTCATACTCATTGACCAAGATTTCGTGAATCTTCTCGCCTGGTCGAATACCCACTTCTTGGATGGGGTGATTCGTTCCTTGGGGGCTGTATTTCCTACGCATGGCTTCGGCTAGGGTTTGAACCGTGCAGGCGGGTGCCTTCCGAACAAAGATTTCTCCGCCTTGTGCCATTGTCATCGCATGGAAGACGAGGTCCACAGATTGGTCCAAGGTCATGAGGAACCGAGTCATGTGCGGCACTGTGAGCGTCAGTGGAACGTTTTCTTGGATTTGCCGAAGAAACAAAGGAATCACCGATCCCCTGCTGCCCATGACATTGCCGTAGCGAACGCAGCAGAATGTGGTGGATCCACCAAACTGGTTTTGGCTGCAGACCAGTTTTTCCATCATGGCTTTGCTGGTGCCCATGGCGTTTACGGGTTTGACGGCCTTGTCGGTGCTTAGTGCCACGACGGTCTTTACTCCAGCGGCACGGGCCGTTGAGCAAATGTTCTGGGTGCCCAGAATGTTGGTCTTGATCGCTTCGAGGGGGTAACTCTCGCACGAGGGCACCTGCTTCAGGGCGGCCGCATGGAAGACGTATTGAACTCCACTCATGGCCTCGTCCAGTCGACCCGCATCACGGACATCACCGATGATGTAGCGGAATTGCGGCCAACGGCGTTGCATTTCCCATTGCTTCTTCTCGTCGCGACTGAAGATGCGAATCTGCGCTGGGTTCAGTTCGAGAAGATGGCGCGCGACGCGGTTACCGAAGGAGCCGGTGCCCCCGGTGATCAGGATGGTCGCGCCGGAAAGAGATCGCATGGGCGCTTTCTATCGAAGTGCTGTTTCCAAGGGCAGAGATTTGTTTTCGTCTGACAGTGTTTCGACGCTCCCTGACGACAACCTCGACGTTGTGCTGGTTTTCATCCACCCTTAGTTTCGATGATCACCCAGTGGATTGCTGACTACCTGAAAGCTCAGAAGCGCGCCGTCGATTCTGTGAAGCCCGCCGAGATCGCCGCCCTAGTAGAAACCTTGCGCGGGGCGTGGTCTCAAGACCAACAAATCTTCGCCATCGGCAACGGAGGCAGCGCGGCCAACGCCAGTCACTTCGCGGTCGATTTGGGCAAGGGATCTAGCGACACGCTGCCGCGCCGTTTCCGGGTGCTCTCGCTCACCGACAACGTGGCCTGGATGACGGCCCTCGGGAACGACTACTCCTACGACGAAATTTTCTCGCGGCAGTTGGCCAATTACGCCCGCAAAGGCGACGT
>JBDKKQ010000264.1:0-6556 GCA_039796015.1 Verrucomicrobiota bacterium | reverse complement strand
CGGTCCGGACCGAGCAGACCACCTTGGCTAATCGCCGCTCCGCCCTCGGGCAGATCGCAACGCAGCTGACCGACCTTCAGACCAAAGCCACCGCGCTGGGTGATTCTAGCCTCTACAACCGTCGATCGGTGAGTTCGTCGGACACTTCCATTGCCACAGTAAGCGCAGCGGATGGAGCGGTGACCGGGAGTTACTCCATCAATGTAACCACCCTCGCCACGCCTTCGAGTTGGTTGGGGGCCACGTCGGGAATTATTAGTCCGCTGCACACCGCTGATGTCAGCGCCAATGCCGGAGCTCCGACCGGGCCCGTTCTTTCGGCAGCGGGGTGGGGGACCACGCTGACGGCCGGCACTGTGACCATCGGAGTCCAGAACAGCTCAGGCACGGTGACGAACACCACGGTGACCGTGGCCACTACCGACACCCTCAAGGATGTGCTGGTCAAACTGGACACCGCCATTGGTTCAACAGGAGTGGCTACCTATTCCAGCGCTAACGATCAGGTCACCATCGCCCGTCCTGGTGGAACGAACCTGATTCTCGGATCCGCCTCGGACACGTCCAATCTCCTGAGTTGCCTCAAGCTCTTTACCCCTGCTCCCGGTGCCAACGCAGTCAGCGACTCCAAGTTGGGCTCCCTCAAACTCTCTGCCAGTTTGTCTAGCCAGCCCTTGGCGACACCGCTGACCTACGGAACCACAGCGACGACGGGCGCCTTCTCAATTAACGGGGTTTCCATCGACTACTCTTCCAGCAGCACCTTGGCTTCGGTACTCAGCAGCATTAATGACTCAGCAGCCGGAGTTCAGGCCTCTTTTGATTCGGGGCTGAACCGCTTCGTGCTTAAGAACAAGGAGCCGGGAAATCGAGGCGTTGTGTTGGCACAAAGCGGCAGCAGTAATTTCCTGACAGCGTTTGGTCTGACCGGGACAGGGAGTAGTTTGAGCAGTGGCACCGATTTGGTGTATTCGATCAACGGGGGAGCCACAGCCAAGGCCCGGTCTAACTCTATCCGTGACTCCGATTCAGGGCTCACGGGTCTGACGTTCACCGCTTCCAAGGTGGGTACGACGACCATTACCAGCGCCAATGACACGGGCGCGGCCCGATCGGCCGTTGATGCGCTCGTCAGTTCGGTGAACCGAGTCCAGTCGCTGATCTCCTCCCTAACCGTCAGTAATCGCGACGCCGCGGGAAAAATCACAGCCGGTGTCTTGGCGTACGATCAAACTATCTTTCAGTTGGGTTCGAGCCTTCGAAGCTTGTTGAGTCTCCAGTTGTCGGGAGGCCCGAGCACGACCATCCGAGGGCTCGCCGACCTAGGATATAGCACGACGGGCTACACCAATGAACTGTCCGCGACCAACTCAGCCTCGCTAAATACTGCGCTTTCGAGCCAGTTATCCGAAGTTCAGAAGTTCTTCTCGACGGCCACCACCGGTCTGAGCGCTCGGATCACGAGCTTTGTGCAGCCCATGGTGGATGAAAACTCAGGCACTTTGCCTCAGCGGCAGAAGGGATTGACCGAGCAGTCCTCAAAACTCGGTGACCAATTGGTCGCCATGGAGCGGCGTGTTCAGTCCAACCGTGAGCGACTTTTGGCTGGATTTCGAGCTATGGAGGCGGCCCAAGCCAAATCCAATTCCCAGATGCAATTCCTCAACCAGAAACTCGGAATATCCGCATGATCAGGCCGGTACATATTCTTAATCTGGGAGTGGCGCTGGTTCTAGCCATGGGTTGCAGCTCGGTCGCCAAGCGACTGACTGACCCCTCCTACACGGGGCCTTTTAGGAGCCAGTTCAATCACTCGTCGATGGGGTTTGACGTCCTGAAGACTGTCACGCGTGTGGCAATTCTGCCCACCGCTTTGCCTGAAGGCGGGTTGGGAACTCCTCAATCCGAGGCGGCCACCGAGGTTCAAGCAGGCATTATTGCCGAACTAAGGCAAGATGGCCCGTTCGAAGCGGTTTTTTACCAACCTCCCAAAGGACGCTGGCTGCAGGGCGCCCTGGAATTGCGGACGACCGAGGCTCTCCCGAGCCAGTTGCTCCAAGATGTCCAGCGTCAGACCTCCGCAGAGGCGATTCTCTTTTCGAGTCTTTCGACCTACCAACCTTATCCACCGCTGCGCATCGGCCTCAAGTTGACCCTTGTCCGAGTCCATGATGGCGCGGTGCTTTGGCAATTCGATGACGGATTCAATGCTGGAGAGGCCGCCACATTGAATGACGCCCGGAAATACCTCAGAGAATCCTTGGGCATCGAAACCGATCCACCGCCGGCGTTGTCGGTGGATAGCCCGCAGCGCTTCATCCGATACGGGGTTTCGCGGGCCGTGCGCCTGCTCAAGAGGGATTTTCAGCCCGCCCCCAATCCCGCATTGGGCGCAACCAACGACAGCCCGAAGGCAGTTTCCGCGCCTCAATCCAAAAAATCCTGACGGGAATCACATTTCCCCTTAAGTGCAGGTTCATCCTGCCGCACTGTCTTGGTTGAGGAGGTATTGTGAAAATAGAAGCCATTAAAACTCAGGAGCCGACCTTGCCTACAGAGGTGAAGGTCAAGACGGGCCGTCCGCCCGAGCCGGGTGAATCGGTTTCATTGCGGCCGCCGCCAAAGATCACCCGCGAGCAGCTGGCTCAAGCCAAAGAACGGGCCGAGAGCGATTTCAAGATCGTTAAGGAGATGGTTCGCAAATCGAGCCCAACGAGTCAGTACCCCCCGTTAGATGGGGTAGACCGTATAGCAGCCTTGTTCGGCGGATTTTAGACACCGAACTCATCCCCAAACACTGAGCGTATGTCACAGGCCCGTACTGCGTTTGCGGCCTACCGTTCAGCCACGGAGGCCACTGTCTCGAAGCAGCGTATTGTTCAGATGCTGCTGGATGGCGCAGTGCTGGCGATCCAGCGGTCCATTGACGGATTCGATATCGAGGAATTTGGTTTACGTCAGCAGACTATCCACAACCAGATCACCAAGGCAGCAGCGATTGTCTCCCAGTTGCGCGTTGCCTTGGATTTGGAGGCAGGTGGTGATTTTTCAAAGAAACTCTTCGGATTGTACGGCTACATTGGAGACCACCTAATTCAGGGCAATCTCCGCAAGGATCCGGAGCCTTTAAAGGAGGCTCAACGCCATCTGAAAGTCATCCAAGAGGCATGGCGCGAGATGTTGGCCGCTCAAATTACGGGTACCGCCATGGAGTCGGCTGCAACACGTCCCGCCAGTGCATCGGCTACCGAGCGGGTTAATTTCAATATGAGTGTCTGATGGACTCCGTCTCGGAATCTACAGATCCGGTCCAAACCGCCTTGCGATCTTGGGAAGATCTAAACGGTCTTTTGAAGGAAGCGGTTTCTCGTCAGGAATGGACCGAAGTGGAGTCCATTCTGGAGCGAAAATCTGAGTGTCAACGAGACCTCGAAGTGCTTCTGCCTCCCAGCCACGTTTTGACACCCGATCAGCGACGGCACCTGAGGGTTGTCTTAGAGCAGGAGATGGCGATGGGACCGGAGTTCCAACAGGCCGTGGTGGCTTTGGAAGCCGAACGCCAGCAATCCAACGCCATGCTCAAGCAGTCTCACCAATTGCGTCGGAGCTACGGCACCCCGGCACCGAGTCCGATATTCTGGGAACACTTCACTTGATGACGCGGCTTCCCTCGGGCCCGGAAAGGGGTCACCAGCATTGGATAGAATCCGACTGTAACACCTTTTCCAGGAGAAGTTTATAATCCGGGTTCTCTTCGTTCAGTGAGAGGACCAGTACCTCTTGATCCGGCGATTTCTGCTGATCGAGGATGAGTTGCTCTACCTCGGGCTTCGCAGGATGAGTCAGAATGTGAAGGATACGCTTCATGGTAGGTAGAGACTCAAAATCGGAACACGTAGGTGGATTGCGCGGCCAACGAGGCCCATCGGGCTTCGGAAACCTCCTCGAATGGGGTCAAGGGTTCGCCCAACAGTGCCAATTCTGAAGCCCCCTTCTGAACGTAAACCGGTCGGCCCCATTCTTGAAGGATCGGCAGGTACCGAGTGAAGTTGTCTTCGTCGATCCACTCATCGGAATATTCCGACAACGACAAGATGGCAGCGCCTCGCAGATAGAGGAGAACCTCAGCCTTTTTCCAGGTTCCGATACCTGCCGCCACACGAATGGCCTCAGCTGGGCGACCGCTGGTCCGAGGATCAGAATCCACGACAATCAGAACTCGGGGTTTCATGGCGCGTTGAAACTAACGAATCGATCGGTGCTGGCGATGAGATCGCTCACGACGGTGAGTCCGGCAAAGGTGGCTCGATCGTCTACGGGAACGCCATGGTGGTGCGCTCCATAGGCGCAGGCGAAAAACTTCAATCCCTGAGGACGCAAAGCCTGCAACTCCGCGTGCCCCACACCAGCAACCGCTGAATCAATGCAATACAGATAAACCGAGCAACCGGCCTGCAACGCCGCAGCAGCAAAACGGACTCCGTGGAGGAAGGCCGGATCGTCGGGCGGCGCGGAAATTAGGATTCCAAGTTTTTTACCGTCGAACGACATGCACACACAAGAAACGGGAGGTTGAACACGAAGTCAAAGAGCACTCGCACACCTTTTGTCGAGCGCCCGCGGATCCAAAGGATCAGTGCCGCTCTTCCAATCGGTAGAGGTGGGTTTGAGTCCGGACCCAGAGAGCCTCTCCAGCGGCCGCGGGGGAGGCCATGCACCCTCCGTCGAGCTGGTTGTCGGCCAGACGGCGGAACGTCCGGTCGGCGGCAATCACAACCGTGGCCCCTCCTTCACTAAAACAATAGAGGCGATCCCGGGTAGCCAAGGGCGAGGCCGAGTAATTGCCTCCCAACCGCTCACTCCAGACGAGCTTGCCAGTGGTGGCCTCCCAACAATTGGCCACGCCGCCATCCTCGACCCCGAAGAGGAGGTCGCCGACCAACGTCAACGACGGCTTCTTCGGCGTGCCCCGCTTGGACTTCCAGGCGAGTTGGACACCGGCCGCCGGAGCGGATTCCCCATTGGCATCCAGCACCGTGCCGGCGGCATTCGGGCGAATGGCTAGGGTTTGCCCTTGGGACCATCCACTGGGAACAAAGATCAACCCATGCCCGATCACCGGACGCGTTCCTGCCGAATGGCTGGTGCGCTCCTCGACCCGCCACAACTCGCGTCCATCTCGGGCATCCAGTCCGTACACGGCCTTGGCTCCCTGACTGACCAAATGAGGAATACCCTCGACGGTGGTCACTGCGCAGGTGGCGAAGGCTTTGCGCATATCTCCATCGGCCTCAGGCTTGCCGTTGGGGCCGAGGTCTTTGTAGTCGACGGATCGATCCTTCAGCCAGCGGGTGGCTCCAGTCTTGGCGTCCAACGCGACCAAGAACTGCCGGTCACTGCCATCGAAGTTCAGAAAGAGGGCCCCTTGATGCAAGATCGGCGAGGACCCAGCCCCCCGGAAGTGGTTGCACTTCAGGTCGCGGCGCTCCCACAACTTCTTGCCGGAGCGCGTATCCAGACACGCGGTGCCGGCTTCGCCGAACGACACGTAAATTCGGCCTTTTTCAATGACCGGCGTGGGCGAGGCATAGCTGTTGTAGCGCTTCCAGAGATCGGGTTGTTCCGCCTCGAAGACCAGAATGTCATGGACCACCTTCCCGGAATCTCGGTCGAGGCACAGAGCATACAGACGGCGGCCGTCGTCGGTCGCCGTGGTGACCCAAACCTGATCGCCCCAGATCACCGGTGACGACCATCCCTTGTCATGGATCGCGGTCTTCCACGCCACGTTCTGCTGCTCAGACCACTTGAGTGGGAGTTTTGTCGCGGAGCTGAGTCCGTCACCGTGCGGCCCGCGGAATTCAGGCCAGTGTTTGTCGGCCGCCAGCATTGAAGCCGCGGTCATCAGACTCAAGAAAACGTGTTTCATGCCGAAGGGGATTTCGCAGTGGACCCCATTAACCGCAGGACGGCAAGGAGTCCGGCCAGCAGTGCAATGGTGGCGCAGGCCAGGTAAGGGGCCGGCAACCATAAATCGTAAAGGGTCGTGGCCACGGTCGGTCCGAGGACGCGGGCGAGGGTGCCGGCGCTTTGGGCGATTCCGAGGGTGGTTCCTTGTTCGTCCGCCGGGCTGAGTTGCGAAATGAGTCCCATGGTGGGAGCGCGGTTGATGCCCGAACCGATCGCGAAGACCGCCAGAGCTGCGAGCATCGTGGGCAACGAGTTGGCCAAGGGCATGAGCACTAGGCTGACCGCGACCACGAGGAGACTGGCCCCTATTAGCCGACGTTCGCCGAAGGATTTGACCAGGCGTCCGATACCTCCGCCCTGAACCATCGCGGCCATGATGCCACAGAAGGCGAAGACGTAGCCGACATGCTCCTCGTCATAGTGCAGCTTGGTGTCGAGCAACAAGGGCAGGGTGGATTCGAAGGCCGTGAAGGCGAAGGTTCCCAGGAAGTAGATGCCGATTAAGAACCCGACTTCCTTCATGCCCAACACATGGCGGATCTGGGCAAAACGCGGACGCCGGATGGCCGGAGCCGCATCCTTCTTT
>JBDKKQ010000263.1:0-3024 GCA_039796015.1 Verrucomicrobiota bacterium | reverse complement strand
TTCTTGCCGCGGCCGAGGAAGTGTCGGCGGTTCTCGAGCGCTCGGAATTCCTGGAAGAGATTCATCGTTAAAAAGGCTCTGAGGGTTACTTGTTGAGGACGGCGTCGAGGTTCAGGAGCTGATTGGCCACCAAGGTTGTGGCCGCCAGGAGTGGTTCTCCGGCCGAGAGGTCCGGCTTGGAGTCGCCCACGTGCACGAGACGACCAGCATCTTCAGGATGCTGGCGGTAAAATGCCAAGGCCTGGGTGTAGCCCTCGCGGACCACCACCGCCTCGGAAGCATCGAGCGGACGGGACAGAAGCCGTCGGGCCAGGAAATCGACAACTCGGTCGGGTTGGTCGGCTCCCGAATCACGCAGGGCCAGCGAGGCCAAAAACCGGGCGGCCTCGACAAACTGCGGGTCGTTGAGCGTGGCCAGTGCCTGCAGGGGTGTATTGGTACGCTCACGACGAACACTGCACGACTCGCGGCTCGGAGCGTTGAAGAGATCCATCAAGGCCGGCGGAGACGCGCGTTTCCAGAACGTGTAGAGCGAGCGCCGATACAGGCTCTCACCGGCGTCCGGCACATACCGCTTTGTGTTGCTCTCGGGCATGGCCACGGCCTCCCACACACCCTCGGGCTGGTAGGGCTTCACGCTGGCCCCGCCCACCTTGTGAACGAGCAGTCCGCCGGCGGCCAAGGCATAGTCGCGAACCATCTCCGCATCCATGCGGAAGCGCGGACCCCGGCTCATTAACCGGTTGGCCGGATCCTTCTCCAGGGCTTCTTTTGTGGCCGTAGCCGATTGGCGATAGGCGGCCGAAAGAACCATTTGGCGGAAGAAACGCTTCACGTCCCAGTCGTGCTCCATGAAGTCCACCGCCAGCCAATCCAGAAGGGCCTGATTGGAAGGCAAGTCACCCATGATGCCCAAGTCTTCGGACGTGCGGACGAGGCCGGCCCCAAAGACTTCGGACCAAAACCGATTGACCGTAACCCGCGCGGGCAGCGGGTTTTCGGGCGACACCAGCCACTGGGCCAGGCCCAAGCGATTGGTCGGCGCACCGGCGGGCAAGGGGTTGAGAGCCTTGAAGACCGCCCCGCCCACCGCATCGCGCTTCTGGTCGTATTGTCCACGATTGAGCACATAGGCCATGGGCATGGCGTCGGCCTTTTCGCGCTGAATGTGGGTCACCGGATATCGTCCGCGAATTTCAGAGCGCTCCTTCTCGAGGACCGAGATCGCAGACTGGGCCTGCTTCAAGGGCAGGAACTCCGCCTGAAAACCCGACAACAACCCGGCGCGCTCTTCCTTAGGCCAGTCCGCCGTGGGCTTAGCCAAGAGAGTGCGAAACGCTTCAGGGGCCGCCCAGGTTCGGGCCTCGGGCGCACTGAGGGCGCGAGAGTAACTGCGCAAATCCTGCACCGAAGTGCCGGCGAGCACGTCGGACTCATGGCGCTGACCCAATTTCAACGGCACACCCGTGCGGATCGTGCCCGTGACAGTGGATGGGCCCGGCTCAAGGTCGGCCGCCACGCCATCGACATACAAACGCACGCCGTCAGCGCGGCCAGACCCGTCGCTGGTGAGCAAGAGGTGCTGCCACTGCCCCTTCTTGGCCAACGCCTTGCGAGTGCGCACCTTGAGGGCGTTCTCGGGCCAGCGATTCACCAAGTGGGAGCCAAACGATCCATTCTCGTACCACAAATCCCAGCCGCGGTGGGCCTGAGTATTATCCATGCGGGCCAGCAGCGATCCGGTGGCCGGTGGCTTCTCGGGCACGAAGAACCAGCCGCCGAGAGAGAACGGCTTGCCCAAATCGAAATCGCCCGCGTCGGCAAAGGCCATGGTCTTGCCGGAGTCAGTGACCAAGGAGGCTCCGAGGGGACCGCCGGGTTTCCACGCCGGCTCGCCGGTGGCCTGGAGGGTCTTCTTACCGGAAGGAGCGGTCACGGACACCGCGGTACCCGAGCCTTCATTCAGCGGGGCCTTGAACGCCAAGTCTCGTCCCAGCGCCGCCTCGAGTTCCGAGAATTTCAACCCACTGGCCCATCGATCAAAGGCCCCCTCCGCGTCCTTCTTGCGGGTCTCAACAGTCTTCTTGGCGGACTCGATGACCCCGGCCAGGGCATCCCACCGGGCACGGTCTTTAGTGTCGGTCACCACCACGATGCTGGGGTTGGAATCCTTGACGTTGCCATCGAACCCACCTTGCTGGGTGTTTCGGAAGAAGGCCGCCATGGAGTAGAAGTCCTTCTGGCTGACCGGGTCGAACTTGTGGTCATGGCAGGCCGCGCAGTTGGCGGTGAGCCCGAGCCAGACCCACGAGGTGGTGGTGACCCGGTCGTTGGCGTAATTCGCGAGGTTCTCCTCCTCGATGGTGCCACCCTCGTTGGTGGTCATGTTGCACCGGTGAAACCCGGTGGCGATTTGCTGCTCTTCGGTCGCACCGGGCAGGAGGTCGCCGGCGATTTGCTCTACGGTGAACCGGTCGAAGGGCAGGTTGCGATTGAAGGCCCCGATGACCCAGTCGCGGTAGGGCCACATCTCGCGGTAGTTGTCGAAGTGCAGCCCGTGCGTGTCGGCGTAGCGGGCCGCATCGAGCCAGTAGCGGGCGCGGTGCTCACCCCACTGCGGCGTGTCCATGAGGCGATCGACCCATCGCTCGTAGGCGTCGGAGCGCGTGTCGCGGACGAACTCCTCCACCCATTCGGGCCGGGGCGGCAAGCCGGTGAGATCGAGGGCAGAGCGGCGGGCCAGGCTTCGGCGGTCGGCCTCGGGATTGGGCTGAAGCCCCTTAGCTTCGAGCCCGGCCAAGATGAACGCATCCAACCCACCACGCGCCCAGCCCGTGTCTTTCACCGGAGGCAGCGGGGCCTTTTCGGGCTTCAGGAACGACCAGTGCGGCTGCCACTGAGCGCCCTCGAGAATCCACCGCTTCACGACCTCCTTCTGAGTGGCGGTGAGGTCTTTGTGGGCCTCGGGCGGAGGCATGACCTCGTCGATATCGGTAGAGACAAGGCGCTGCCAGAGCGGACTCT
>JBDKKQ010000262.1:0-8961 GCA_039796015.1 Verrucomicrobiota bacterium | reverse complement strand
TTGTCCGTCCTGACCTGGTTGGAGGAGAACAAGAAGACTCTGGCCATCGGATTTGTTTTGGTTTCCTTGGCGGCAGTGACTTTGATCGTCCAGAAGAACGTGCATGCCTCGGCCGAGGCCGAAGCCAATCAAGCGCTCTTGTCGACTTTGAGTGCCGCCGGAAAGAATGGCGGACCGACCGCGGCCGACTTGTTCAAGGTGGCTTCCCAGCATTCTGGAACGGCCGCTGCCGAGCGTTCAGAATTCTTGGCCGCCACCAAACTGTTCGAAGACGGCAAGTATGCCGAGGCTCAGAAGGCGTTTGAGGCCTTTAATCAGGCCCACGCCGACAGTTTGTTGGGTGGCGCTGCGACCTACGGAGTGGCCAGTGCCCTTGATGCCCAGAACAAGACGACCGAGGCTATTGCGGCTTATGGTCGGTTCATCTCGGGCTTTGCCGCTGATTCGTTGGTAGCGCAGGCCCGGTTGTCCAAGGCGTTGATCCACGAATCGCAAAAGCAGTATTCAGAGGCGCTTGCCTTGTACGACGAAGTGTCCAAGGACGCTACCAGCATGGCGGCCCAAGAAGCCTCGGCCCACAAAGCGTCCTTGCTTCAGGCTCACCCCGAATTGACCCCGGTGGCCACCAATGCCGCCGCCGCCAAGCCCGCAGTGAAGCCCGTCCACTAACGTGGATCCGGAGGCTCTGCCTAAAACTTGCTTGGACTGGTTCCCGAACAGTTGGCTCTGACAATAGTCCCACCCTGAATGAATCTTTCGATTATCGGCACCGGTTATGTCGGATTGGTCACCGGAGCCTGTTTTGCGGATGTAGGGCACACGGTCATTTGCGTTGATTCCGACCGCGAAAAGGTTCGTCGCTTGCAAGGCGGCGAAATCCCCATTTTCGAGCCTGGCTTGGAAGCCTTGGTGCATCGGACGGTCGCGGCCGGGCGTCTGAGCTTCACGTCGTCCACGGCTGAAGGTGTGGCGGGTTCCGAGGCGGTGTTCATCGCTGTTCCGACGCCGCCGCAGCCCGATGGTTCCGTGGATTTGAGCTTCATCGAAGGTGTGGCTCGAGAAATCGCCGGGTGCCTGACGGGCTACCGGGTCATCGTCGACAAGAGCACGGTTCCGGTGAAGACCGCCGAGAAGGTGGCCGAGACGATTAAGCGCTACCGGAAGACCGATGCTGATTTTGATGTGGTCAGCAATCCGGAGTTCCTCCGGGAGGGTTTTGCCATCGACGACCTCATGAAGCCCGACCGGGTGGTTGTCGGGACCTCCAGTGAGCGGGCGGCCGCTAAGATGCGGGAGATTTACGAGCCCTTCCATGCGCCGATCATCGTGACCGACGCCAATTCGGCCGAACTCATCAAGCATGCGGCCAATTCCTTCCTCGCGCTGAAGATCAGCTACGCCAATGCACTGTCGGTGATTTGCGAGGCCAGTGGCGCCAATGTCCAAGAGGTCACCCGAGGCATGGGGCTCGATGCGCGCATCGGCACGCGATTCCTGCAGGCAGGTCTCGGCTTTGGGGGGTCCTGTTTCCCGAAAGACCTGAGCGCCTTCATCAAGATCAGCGAGCAGTTGGGGTATGATTTCCGCCTGCTCAAGGAAGTTCAGCGGATCAATGCCACGCAGATGGAGCGGTTCCACCAAAAAATCACCGACACGCTGTGGGTGCTCAAAGAAAAGCACATCGGTGTGTTGGGGTTGACCTTCAAGCAGAACACCGATGACGTGCGCAATTCGCCGTCCATCGATTTGTGTCACCGCATGCTGGCCGACGGTGCGCGGTTGCGGGTGCACGATCCCAAGGGCATGGAAAAAGCCCGAGCTTTCTTTCCCGCGGGTGCAGCCGTGGAGTATGTCTCGGAGGCGGAAGCGGTCGCGGCGGGCTGCGATGCACTGGTGATCGCCACTGAGTGGTCGGAGTTCGGTCGACTCGACTGGGCCCGTATCAAATCTTCCATGGCGACGGCCATTGTTTTTGACGGCCGCAACTTGTTGGACCCGGTAGAGATGAAGCAACTGGGGTTCTTGTATCGCAGTATTGGTCGCTGAAGCGTGGCGCCTCAGCGGTCTGGAGACGGTCAAAATTAGGTTATGAAAATCCTCGTCACCGGCGCGGCCGGATTCATTGGTTTCCACACCTCCGAGCTGCTGCTGGGGCGGGGGGATGAGGTGATCGGACTCGACAACCTCAACGACTACTACGACGTCAGCCTGAAGGAGGCCCGGTTGGCCAAACTCAGCGGGCGTTCTGGTTTCCGTTTCCACCAACTCGACTTGTCCGACCGCGCCGGCATGGAGGCTCTCTTCGCACAAGAAAAGCCCCAGCGAGTCATCCACTTGGCCGCGCAGGCCGGGGTGCGGTATTCCATTCAGAATCCCCACGCCTACGTGGATTCGAACCTGGTGGGTTTCATGAACATCCTGGAGGGATGCCGCCATCATGGTGTGGAGCACCTGGTGTATGCCTCCTCCTCGTCGGTGTACGGGGCCAACACGAACATGCCTTTCAGCGTCCACCACACGGTGGATCACCCCTTGAGCTTGTATGCCGCCACCAAGAAGGCCAACGAGCTGATGGCGCACACCTACAGTCACTTGTATCGGCTTCCGACGACGGGCTTGCGGTTCTTCACGGTGTACGGCCCCTGGGGTCGCCCGGACATGGCCATGTTCCTGTTCACCAAGGCGATCTTGGCCGGTCAGCCGATCGATGTGTTCAACCACGGAAAGATGCGGCGCGATTTCACCTACATTGATGACATCGTCCAAGGCGTGGTTCGCACCTGTGACCGCGTGGCTCCGGTCAATCCCGACTGGAACGGGGCTGCGCCGGATCCGGGTACGAGCTCGGCCCCCTACCGCATTTACAACATCGGCAATAATCAGCCTGCCGAGCTAATGCACGTCATCGATTGTCTCGAAAAGACCATCGGGAAGACGGTGGAGAAGCGGATGTTGCCGATGCAGGCGGGCGACGTGCCTGCCACCTATGCCGACGTGGACGCCCTCACCGAGGCTGTGGATTTTAAGCCGGCCACACCGATCGAACTCGGCATCGAGCGGTTCATCGCCTGGTACCGGGAATACTACCGGATCGGCCGCTGAATTTGTCATGGCCTCCGGTGTCATCGACGTGGCAGCAGGCCTGGTGGAGCGTGATGGGTTGATCCTCATCACCCAGCGAAAAATCGGTTCCCATCTGGCAGGGCTTTGGGAATTCCCCGGCGGCAAGCGCGAGCCGGCCGAGACGTGGCAAGACTGTCTGGTCCGCGAATTGCACGAAGAATTGGCCATCACCGTCACCGTGGGCGAACTGCGGTATGAGACGGTTCATCACTATCCGGAGAAATCGGTCCGACTTCGCTTCTACGCCGCGGTGCTGATGTCAGGGGAGCCCCGGCCTGTCGACTGTGCGGCCGTGGCCTGGGTTGGCCCGAAGGACCTGCCCACTTACGCCTTTCCCGAGGCCGATCGGGAGTTGGTGGCCTTGCTGGCTCGCTGAAGGGGATTCACTTTTTTTGAGCCCTTCCGGAGAGTCTTCAAAAGAGGCGTCTCGGACCGTTTGCTCGAGAACCAAAGCAGGACCATCCTCAGTTTGTGTCGAAGGATCTGAAAAACTCCCCCGTGGCGTCGGATGTCATCCGCATCCAGGGGGCGCGCGAGCACAATTTGCGCAACATCTCCGTGGATATCCCGCGCGGGAAGTTCGTGGTGGTGACCGGGGTGAGTGGCTCCGGCAAGAGCACCCTCGCCTTCGATATCCTGTTCGCCGAAGGGCAACGTCGGTTCTTAGATTCGATGAGTGCCTACGCCCGCCAGTTTGCAGATCCGATGTCCCGGCCGGATGTGGATCTCATCACGGGGTTGCCACCGTCGGTCAGCATCGAGCAGGGAACCACCCGAGGGGGTGGTAAGAGCACGGTGGCCACCGTGACCGAGGTGTATCACTTCATCCGCCTGCTTTACGCCCGGTTGGGGGTCTTGCAGTGCCCCGACTGTGCTGTTCCCGTCGAGGCACAGACTCGCGAGGAGTTGCTGGCCACCTTGGATGAGGCGGTCCGCAAGCGCGGGCCACTGAAGCTGCTGGCTCCAGTGATCCGGAACCGCAAGGGTTTCCACAGCGAGGTGTCCGAATGGGCCCGTCAGCGGGGCTATCACGAATTGCGCGCCGATGGTCAGTTGGTTCCGGCCGATGAGAACTTCAGACTCGATCGGTTCAAGGAACACGATGTTGAAGTCGTCACGGGTGTTTTTCAGGCCAGCGACTCCTCCGAGGTGCGCGTCCAGCGGATCGAGGAAGCCCTCGAAGCGGGCAAACGAACCCTCTTTGCCCTGGATCGCAAGGGGCACCTAACCGTGCATTCCATTGAACGCGGTTGCCCCAAATGCCGGCGTTCGTTCCCTTCGTTGGATCCCAAGAATTTCAGCTACAACTCCAGCCAGGGTTGGTGTCTTCAATGCCGCGGTTTCGGCGAGTTGTTCCACTTACCCGATGTGGAGCGCGGGGCCAATGCCGACTCGGTGGAGGAATCGTGGTTTAGTTGGGCCGAATCCCGCGAGACTTGCCCGTCGTGCCAAGGAGCCCGTCTGAATCCGGTAGCGCGGGCCGTCCGGCTGCCTCTGGGTGAAGCCCCATCAGAACGTCCCACCATCGAGGAAATGGGTCGGTGGTCCGTCGAAGTGGCTCGAGCCTGGTTTGACGGTCTACGCCCCGAGGGTCGGGCTGCAGAAATCTCTCGGGACATCCTTCCGGAGATCCGAGAGCGCCTGAAGTTCATGGGAGAGGTGGGGCTGGGTTATCTGCAACTCAGCCGCAGTGTGATCACCTTGAGCGGTGGCGAAGGCCAACGGATCCGGCTGGCGGCCCAGTTGGGGTCGAATCTCAGTGGCGTCCTGTATGTGCTCGATGAGCCCACCATCGGGCTCCATGCCCGAGACAACCAACACTTGCTGGACGCCTTGGAAAAACTGCGCGCCCGGGGCAATTCCCTCGTGGTGGTGGAGCATGATGAAGACACCATGCGCCGTGCCGATTGGATTCTGGATTTGGGTCCCGGTGCGGGTGTGCGTGGGGGAGAGGTCGTTGCCGAGGGCACATTGCAAGATTTGCTCCGCCACCCGGATTCGGTGACGGGTCGCTGCCTTCGAGAACCGCTGCCGCGACCGGCTCGTGGTGAGCGACGCCCCGTCGAAGTGACTGGAGTACGCAAGCCGCGGGGGAAATCTGCGAAGGCGGCCGCCTCAGTGATTTCTGTCGAGTGGTTGACCGTGCACCACGCGCGGTTGAACAACCTCAAGGATGTGACTGTGTCCTTCCCCTTGGGACGCTTGGTGGTGGTGACGGGGGTCAGCGGGTCGGGCAAGAGCACCTTGGTGAAAGAGTGCCTCGTGCCTGGGGTTCGGGCGGTACTGGCCGGTGAGGACGAAAAGAAGGTGCGAGGATTGGCAGGGGGGGTGCGTGGCTTGGGGAACTTGCGCGCCGTCCACGAGGTAGACCAGACCCCCATCGGACGCACTCCGCGGTCCACCCCTGCTACCTACGTGGGCTTCTTTGACGACATCCGAGCCTTGTTTGCTCTGGTGCCCGAGGCCCGTATGCGTGGCTACGGACCCGGACGTTTTAGTTTCAATTCCTCTCAAGGCCGGTGTCCGCACTGCGAAGGGGCAGGGGTGGTGAAGATGGAAATGAATTTTCTCCCAACGGCCTCGGTGGGCTGCGAGGCCTGCGGTGGTAAACGCTTCAACGCAGGGACGCTGGAGATCCGTTATCAGGGCAAATCTATCGCGGAGGTGCTCCAGCTCTCCGTGGCTGAAGCCATTGAGTTTTTTGCTCACCAAACGCGGTTGCGCCGCCCTCTGGAAGCGCTGAGGGACACGGGTCTCGAATACCTTCAGTTGGGCCAAATTAGCCCGACCTTGAGCGGGGGCGAGGCCCAGCGAATCAAGCTAGTGACCCACCTTCTGGGTGGACTCAAATCCGCCGCGATCGAGCGGGAGAATGCCGATTTAATTCTACGAAAGGTTCCCGGCCGACCACTGCCTCGAGATCTTTTTGTGCTCGAAGAGCCCACCCTCGGGTTGCACATCCAAGACGTCCGACGCTTGGTTGCCGTGCTGCAGCGTCTGGTCGATGCGGGGCACTCAGTCATCGTTATCGAGCACAACCTCGACCTCATCGCCGAAGCCGACTGGATTGTGGATATGGGGCTCGAGGGAGGCGCAGGCGGCGGGCAAGTTGTGGCCGAGGGGACGCCAGAACAAATTGCCGCGGACCCCATTTCTCATACCGGTCGCCACCTGCGACGGACCCTCGCCCAGCAGCCTGTTTGAGAGGCTGTCTGGGATAGGAGGGGTGCCGGGAATTTTCTGTCCAAAACTCCCGGCTGACCGCGGGACAGTTAGGCCAACGGGGACAGCTCTCGATGCCAGGGAGTGCTTTGCTCGTAGGCGTGAGCGATGCGGAACAAAGTAGATTCGCCGAAGGGCTTGCCCAGCAATTGCAGTCCGATGGGCAGTTTTGGATCAGAGGCAAATCCGCAGGGCAGGCTCAATCCGCAAATGCCCGCCAAGTTGCAGGAAATCGTGAACACGTCGCACAGGTACATTTGCAACGGGTCATTGGATTTTTCTCCCACCTTGAAGGCCGGGGCGGGCGTGGTCGGAGTGACCAAGGCATCGACCTTCTGGAAAACGTCCAGGAAGTCGTTGCGGATAAGGGTTCGCACCTTCTGAGCCCGGATGTAATAGGCGTCGTAGTAGCCACTGCTGAGCACGTAGGTGCCGAGCATGATGCGGCGCTTCACTTCGGGTCCGAAGCCCTGACCGCGAGTGCGGCTGTTGAGCTCCATGGGAGTAGAGCCATCTACTCGAGCTCCGTAGCGGACGCCATCGAAGCGGGCCAAGTTGGCCGAGGCCTCGGCCGGAGCAATAATGTAGTAGGTCGCAGCCGCGTATTCCGTGTGAGGCAGGGAGACTTCGACGATCTCGGCCCCGAGTGACTCCAGTTGGTGGACAGCCGCACGCACCGATGCCTCTACTTCGGGGTGCATGCCGCCGATCATGTATTCTTTGGGCAGGCCGATCCGAAGGCCCTTCAATGAGCCAGAGAAGGCCGCGCGATAATCGGGGACGGGTTCCTGCATGGAGGTAGAATCCATGGGATCATGACCACTGAGGACCTGAGTCATCAGTGCCGCATCCGTGACGTCTTTGGTGAACGGTCCGATTTGGTCGAGGGAGCTAGCGAAGGCTGTTAGGCCATAGCGCGAAACGCGACCGTAGGTGGGCTTTATACCGACCACGCCGCAGAGGGCTGCGGGTTGTCGGATAGATCCCCCGGTGTCTGATCCGACACTGGCGAAGCACTCGTGGGCCGCAACACTGGCGGCGCAGCCCCCGGAGGAACCTCCCGGAATTCGGGTGGTGTCCCAGGGGTTGAGCGTGGTGAAAAACGCCGAGTTTTCCGTGGAACTGCCCATGGCGAACTCATCCAAGTTGAGTCGCCCGAAGACCACCGCACCTGCCTGCTTCAGGCGTTTCACCACCGTGGCGTCGTAGGGAGAAACGAAGTTTCCCAAGATTCGCGAACCGCAGGTCATGGGCTGCCCCTTGTGGGCAATGACATCCTTGAGGCTGATCGGCACCCCCAGTAGCGGATGCTCAGACGGGGTCACCGAACCCGATGCGCGCAGTTGGTCGGCGGCATCGGCCTGTGCCAGAGCGTCGGCCGCATCGTAGTTCAGGTAGGCCTTAACCTGGCCATCGACCCGACCGATTTGGTCGAGGCAGGCCTGAGTGGCTTCTCGGGAGGACACCTCTCCTTGGTGGATGCGGTGCGCAAGTTCAGAAACGGTGATTCGGTGAAGCATCGTCGGTTCCGAATGGAACAAGCGATCGGCCCCATGCGAAAGCGCAAAGGGGCACCAAGTCTGAAAGAAAGCGGAGCCGTGCACCGAATTAGCTGGGAGAAACTAGAAGAGTCTTCCCATGGATACTATTGAGGCCCTTGTGGCCCTGAACCTTATTTCGGGCGTCGGCCCGATTCGCACCCGCCATTTGCTGGATCATTTTGGAGGCGATCCCACGGCAGTGCTCAGGGCCTCGCAGGGCGAGTTGGAACGGGTGCCCGGCATCAGTGGTCCAATGGCCTCCAGCATCGCCCGTTGGGAGTCCGAGGTCGATTTGGCAGGCGAACTGCGCCGGATCCAGGAGTCCGGGGTGACGGTGCTGGGGTTCACCGAACCTGAGTATCCGGCGCTCCTCAAGCAAATCTATGATCCGCCTACAGTGCTCTATGTGAAGGGGAAGTTGACCCCGGAAGACATGCAAGGGGTTGCCATCGTGGGCTCTCGTTTGACGACCTCCTACGGCATGGAGGTGGCCCGGAAGCTGAGCTACCAACTGGCCTACACTGGGGTCAGCGTCATCAGCGGAGGAGCGCGAGGGGCCGACACAGCGGCCCATCAGGGGGCCTTGAGCGCCCAGGGCCGAACCATTGCTGTGTTGGGCACGGGAATTGATCGGGTCTATCCCTCCGAGAACGGTGATTTGTTCGAGCGGATCGCCGAGCGCGGAGCCTTGGTGACCCAGTTTCCCTTCGGACGTTCCGCCGACCGCGGCACCTTTCCTGCCCGAAATCGGATCGTGGCTGGCATGAGCCTCGGCACGGTGGTGGTCGAGGCCAGTTTGTCCAGTGGAGCTCTAATTACCGCTAATTTGGCCAACGACTACGGTCGTCAAGTCTTTGCGGTGCCAGGCCGCATTGACAGCCCGCGCAGCAAGGGGTGCCACGATTTGATCAAGAAAGGGGCCAAGCTGTGCGAGGGGATCGAGGACATTCTCAGTGAGTTTGAATACCGATTTCCAGGATCCAATCGCCCTGAGGTCCAATCTGGGCAGCCGGAGTTTCCGTCCATCACCCTGACCGCGGCGGAGCAGGCCGTGTGGGATGCCCTTGGCCGGGAA
>JBDKKQ010000261.1:0-7675 GCA_039796015.1 Verrucomicrobiota bacterium | reverse complement strand
AATGATTCATCGTAGGTGGGTAAAACAACGCATTTTCCTGCCGACCAAGCCCGCTCAACCAAGGGCCAAATATCGGGTTCGTCGGCTCTGGGATAATAAAGGCCCACCACCCGGCAATCGGACCATTCGGGCAATTCTAAACATCTTTCCCGAATGCGGAGCGACCACTCCTCGCGAAGTTCGGCCTCAAGCCCTCGCAACTGCCTGCGGAGATCCTCTCGCAGTGCGCTCTTAAGGGCGGAGAGAGAGGCTGCCGGAGGGTTCATTCGGGCTACTCGTAGCGCAAAGCGTCGATCGGATCGAGATTGGCTGCCTTCAACGCAGGAAAGAATCCGAAGACGATGCCGATGATGGCGCTCACTGTGAAGGCGAGGATCACCGAGGATTGGGAGATAAGCGTGGGGAACTGGAACAACTGAGTGAGCAACGGGGCCAACCAGTAACCCACGGCGATCCCCACCCCACCGCCCAAGACACTCAGGAGGACGGCCTCGGCCAAGAATTGCAGAAGGACATCCCGACCGCGGGCCCCGACCGCGAGGCGGATTCCGATCTCCCGAGTGCGCTCGGTAACACTGACCAGCATGATGTTCATGATGCCGATGCCTCCGACGACCAATGAGATGCCTGCAAAAAAACCGATTAATACGGTCATGATCCGGTTGTTCGCGTTGAAGAAGTCGCTCGTCTCCTGCTGGTTGCGAACCATGAAGTCATCATCCTTTCCGTCGCTAATCTTATGCTGACGGCGCAGCAATTCCTTGAGTTGCTCCTGCACTAAAGGAATCGCGTCGGGCGACTCTGCCTGCACGAAGATAAACCGGAACTTAGTATCCCCCGACAACCGTTTCATCACACTGGTGTAAGGCACGAGCAGGACATCGTCCTGATCTTGGCCGAAGCTTCCGGAACCCTTGGCCTCCAACGACCCCACGATGGTGAAGGGCGCGTTCTTGATGCGCACCGATTGACCCACCGGATCGATGCCCTCGCCAAAAAGCGTCTTCGCCGTGGTGGCCCCGATCAGGCAAATCTTGGAAGCGTTGCGTACATCGGCGGCCGTGAAGTTCTCCCCGCTTTTCAGGGCCCAAGAACGGGTGTCGATGTATTCGTCGGAGACCCCGGATACTCGCACAGAACTGTTCTGGTTTCCCGCGGCCACCTGTGCGGTGGTCCCTGCCTCAGGACTCATGGCCGTCACCTGAGAGATTTCCTGGCGGATCGCGTCAAAATCTTCGATCGACAAGTTGGGCGCCATGCCGAAACCACCTCGGACGCCACCTCGGGTCATGTTGCCCGACATCACGGTGATGAGGTTCTGCCCCAGTCCGGCGATGCGCTTATCTACCTCCGCCTTGGCTCCGGTACCCATGCTGACACCGACGATGACGGCGGCGATGCCCACGATGATGCCGAGCATGGTGAGGAAGGACCGGAGCACGTTGCGCCGGATGGCCATCAGAGCGATGCGAAGGGTGGCAAACATGGGTCAGGGGTTGAGTTGGACGGCCTTTTGCTCGGCCTCCAGTTTCTGGAGTTCTTCGAGGGCGTTGAGGCGAGCGGTCACCGGCGCATCGCTGCGCACCAGACCATCACGCATGACCACGATGCGTTTGCAATAATGGGCAATGTCGAGTTCATGGGTCACCATGACCACCGTCATGCCCTCGTCGTTGAGCTTCTGGAAGATGCCCATGATCTCGATGCTCGTGCGCGAATCGAGATTGCCCGTGGGCTCATCGGCCAAGAGGAGCGTCGGCCGATTGACCAGCGCCCGCGCAATGGCCACTCGCTGCTGCTGTCCCCCTGACAAGCGGCTGGGAGTGTGGTCCATGCGCTGGCCAAGCCCCACCAATTCTAGCGCTTCTGCGGCCCGCCGGTTCTGCTCGGAGACGGTGATCCGGGGCCGAGCATACAGCATGGGCAGTTGCACATTCTCCAGCGCTGTCGTCCGGGCCAGGAGATTAAAGCCCTGGAACACGAACCCCAGCTTACGATTGCGCAGGTCGGCCAATTCGTTGCGAGACAGAGAACCGATGTCGACACCGTCGATCAGGCACTTTCCCTGAGTCGGCCGGTCGAGGCAGCCGACGGTGTTCATCAGGGTGCTCTTGCCGGAACCCGAGGAACCCATAATGGCGACAAACTCGCCGGGTTCGGCAATGAGGTTGACCCCACGCACCGCGCGCACCTCGATCTCGCCGGTGCGGTAGGTCTTGTGAAAATCCTCGAGCTGGATGACCGCGGGCATGGATTCGAAGGGTTGGATGAAGAAAGCAGAGATCAGCGGCGCGGAGCCCCACCAAAGGGTCCACCGAAGGGATTGCCCGCCGGCGCTGCGGCTGAGGACATCGAAGACTTGAGCGCAGTCACGACCACCTGCCCGGGTTCGAGTCCCTCTAGGATCTCGGCATTTGCAGCATCGGTCATGCCCACCTTAACCGTGATGGCTTGGAGGACCGGAGGTGCATCCGGAGTCGCCGGATCAGCCGGCTTGATGACATACACGGTCTTCAAAGTGGGTCCATCGACAGGCCGCGGACGCGGGGAGCCTCCGCCCATTCCACCGCCGCCACCGCCAGGGCCGCCACCGGGGCCTCCGCCCATACCACCGCCACCGCCAGAGGCCATCATGGCCCGCATGCGATCCCGAACGGCCTGATAAGCCACTTTCTGGTCTGCCGTGAGGGACTCTTCATATTTTTTGCGTTCGTCGTCCGTGGGGCGACGTCCTTCAGCCGACCAAGGAGGCGTCGGTAGACCCTCCATACCCGCAGGGCGGGAAGACCGCACGATGTCGTTGGTGGAGACCGTGTTGATGGCCGGCAGCACGGTGACTCCTGTCGGCGGGGAGAACCGGGTGGCTGAGGCCGGAATGCGAACCACATTCGTTTTCTCCAAGGTGATCAGGGTGGCCGTGGCCGTCATGCCCGGCCGCAACCGCAAGTCCTTGTTATTGACCGCCACCACCGTGGTGTAAGTCACCACGTTTTGGTTGGTGGTCGGCGCGAAACGCACCTGACGGACTCGACCCTCAAATTTGCGGTTCGGAAACGCGTCCACGGTGAACTCCACCCGCTGCTGTTCCAGCACATTGCCGATGTCTGCTTCGGAAACGGCCAGCTCGATTTGCATCTGGGACAAATCCTGAGCAATCAGAAACAAGGTGGGGGTACTGAAGCTCGCGGCCACGGTCTGACCGGCATCCACATTCCGGGTCACCACCACGCCACCGATCGGGGCAAAGATGGTCGTACGATCGAGATCTACCTGAGCGCTCTCAACGGCGGCCTCGCGTGTCTTGACCCCAGCCTGGGCCTGCAGCAATGACACATCAGCCTGCTGGCTTTCAGTCTCCGATATTAGCTTCGCGGTGAAGAGTTCTTTGGCGCGCTTGGAATTAAATTCAGCCATGGCTAAGCCTGCAGTGGCATTGGCCAGATCGGCTTTGACACGGGCCAAACTCCGCTCGTAGGTGGCGGGATCGATGCGTGCCAGAACGTCGCCCTCCTTCACGACAGAGTTAAAATCGACCTTCATCTCAGTGATGGTGCCCGAAATCTGGGAACCCACTTGGACTTGTCGGATCGGAGCGATGCCCCCATTGGCGCTGACACTTTGAACCATGTTGGTCCGTACCGACGCCTCAGTCTTAAACTCGACGGGCGCAGGCTTTTTGAAGCGATCGCAGCCGGTCACCAGCACGGTCACCAGCATCAGGACCGCCGGTAGGAGCATCGCCGGCAATGAATTGCATGATTTAAGACCGGACAAACCGAGACCGGACAAACCGGAGCGGGGCCAATGGGCGAAAAGGCGCGAAAACGGATTCATGGGCAAGCAGGAGCGGGCAAACAGACGAAATTCTATTGTGGCTCGTTGACGGCAAAGACTCTCACAGCCTGCCACCGGTTACGCAAATCTCCAGACAAACACCGGAGGCCAGAGTGAAACTCTGAACTCTCCGGTGTTGGAATCAAACAAACGATCGAAACGATCCGCTCAGAGCGACTTAACGCTCAAATTGCGAAACGCCACAGGGTCGTTGTGACCTGCGAAGCCAAAGTGTCCCCGAGTGCGGGTCTTGCCTGGGTGCGGACTGTTGGCCATGTAATTGGTGATCGTGGAGAGATCGGCATCAAGGATAACGAACCCATTGAGTTCGGTCCGGATGCGACTGCCCTGCACGTAAGTCTCCTGGAAGTTCCACTCACCATTGGGGCGCTGGTAACCCTGATGAGCGGCGGCCATGCCGTAGGCGCCACCGTATGCCTGACGCGGATCGAGCTTGGAACCGGTCTTGGCTTCGTAGTCTTCGGCCAGAACCTGCAACTCAGTCATGGCCACATAGGCGGCATCACCCGAACCCGGGTAGCGAATGGCGAAACCATTATTGCCAGCGCTGGGCACCTGAACCTCGGCACGAAAGGCAAAATCAGCGTATTCGGCCTGAGTGAAGAGGCAACCCCCCTTGCCCTTCTTGCAGCGAATGGACCCGTCTACCACCTCGTAGTCCGCGACCGCACCATTCCAACCGGTGAGGTCCTTGCCGTTCCAAATCGGCTGAAAACCTTCCTGACCATGGCTGGCGAGGATCTTGTTGGCCTCGGTGCTGCCGATCTCGCGAATGAACACGTTCTTCCAGCGGATCTCACCGCCGTGGGTCTGCAACTGGATGGGGCCATGGGCCGGGATGGGCTTCTTGCGATCGTAGTAATTTTCCATCACCGCATGCTGGACGACCGGTTTGTCATTGAGCCAGATGCTCACCCGCGAGCCGACCATGACGATGCGGAAGGAATTCCACTGACCGAAAGGCTTGTCAGCCAGCACCAACGGATCCTTACCGGGAGCGCCCGGCGAGTTATTCCAAAGACCGCCCGACCCCTTGTTTGCCCCAATGCTGAACTTGGCTTTTTCGGTGTAATCCCAAATTTGCACCTGAGGAACGCCGCGCAGGTAAATCCCCGAATCGGCCAACGGAACCGTCTTGTACTCCAAAAGCAGTTCGAAATCGCCGTAATCCTTCTCAGTCGTGGCATAGGCGCCATTGCCACCATTCACCAATTCCCCGTTCTCAACATGCCAGTTGGGCTTACCCGTCTTGGCATCGATCTCCGTCAGCGTCTTGGTCCACTTGGCGATCTGGGCCGCACGGTCTGCCTCGGGCATGGCCAGCAACTTGCGGTGGTCGAAAGTGTCACCGCCGCGGAAACCGGTCAGGTCATGCCCATTGAAGAGCTGCGAAAAACCCTTCGGCGGCTGGTTCAGAGCATGGAGGCTGGAACAGCCCCAAAGGCCGACCATGGCTGCGGCGGTGGTTGCGGTGGCAACGAATTGGCGACGGTTGAACGGTAGGTTCATGAGGAATTTCCGTTCGTCTTAATCCTGTTCGGCGCTGGGGTCAACCGTGGTACGTCTTCAGAGGCAAGATTGATTTCAGAAGAGCCTCGCAGTTTAATGGGTGTTCTTAACCGGATGTCACGCCACGGAACCAAGATCGGCCCCTACACGCTCCACGAGGAGATCAACGCAGGTGGAATGTCCGAGATCTGGCTGGGCACCGACACCGCCGGCAAGGCAGTAGCCCTCCGGCTAATGCTCAACAACACAACCTTCGCCTTCACGGAGCGTAAACGCTTCCTGACCGGTTGTGAGACCCTGCAGGCCTGCCAAGACGACAAGCACATCATCGGCTACATCGAACACGGCAAGATCGATGGCGAGTTGGTTCTGGTGCTCGAATACGTCGAAGGCGAGAACCTCAAGCTGCGCATGGCCACCGGCGATCCGGTCCTAGCCGAGAACATCGCCCAAGTGCTCATCGACATGGCCGAGGCCCTCGAGGTGGTCCATGACCGCGGCTACATGCACCTCGATGTGAAGCCGGAGAACGTGCTACTGACCCGCAACGGCCGGCTTAAGCTCATCGACTTCGATCTAGCCCAACTCATTCCGGACCCGCCCCGCAAACTCGACAAAAACCCGGGCACCCCGCACTACATGTCCCCGGAGCAATTGGCCCGCGAACCGGTTGATCACCGGGCCGACATCTGGGCCTACGGGGTCAGCGCCTACGAATTATTGACCCACCGGAAACCCTTCCCCGGAGACTCGGCCGACGGTGTCTTTCACGCCCAGCGGAGCCGTTCGGACTTCATCCCCCCTCGCAAACTCAATCCCGACATCCCGCTCGCGCTGGAAAAAATCGTCCTCCGGTGCCTCGAGCAAGATCCCGCGATGCGTTACCCCTCGATGTCTGTGCTCACCCACGAACTGCGTAAGGCGCTCTACGTCTGAGTCAGAACGCTTTCTGTTAGATCAGTCGGGCTGGCGTGCGTCCTCTTCCGCGAGAACGTCGTTGTTCGAACATTATCGGCCTCGCTCTCTGGCCCGCGCCTCGCTCTCGCTTCGTATTGCGAAAGAATCCGCCATGCCGTCCGTTTCCTAGCAATTAAATCATTCCGGCTGGGTGGAGTCCCCGTTTTGCTCCGACGGACTAACACCCACACCCCTTTTCCCAGTAACGCCTCTAGGGCGCTCCCAAACCGAAACCGCCTCGAGCGCCGCACAGAGCCCCAAGGCCGTCTGAGCCCCATCCCCGCACCGAAACACCTAAACTCTTTAGCGCACCGACTTCGCGGCCGCGATGAGTTCCCAGAACTTTGGATTTCCCTCCAACTGCTCATCCTCACCGGTCGGCAGGCTGGAACGGTAGAGGAAATCCTTCAGCGTGTTGCGACTTAGAATCCGGTGCACCACCACCCCGAGCGGATGCCGCTCGAAATAGACCCGGTAATCGCCCAAGCGATATCGCGTCAACGTCCGCCCTTGCCGGGACAGGCTCCCGAAGGCTCCTTCCTCCCGCATCAATTCCGAAGGAAGGCCCCGGAACTGCCCGAGCACCAGCAACTGCAGATCCTTGGGGAGCTTGGACAACTCAGCGGCGCTGGTCGGATTGAAGATGATTTGGAACGGCTGCATCTCTCCCGAACCTTCCACCGACCGCCCCCCCAATGTCGAGCATCCTCACTTCCGAAGCCTGTCCCCTAAAGACACCCTAAAGACACTCTTCCGAAGAATCTCTGCAAACGCAGGTCCGCCCCTACCAAACTACTGCTGCCACCTCCCCGGTAGGGCTCGAGTCTCTCGGGCCATCCCCTCCTCCTCCTCCACAGCCTTATTCCCATCCGCCCGAAAATGACCCAGCAGCAGCGGGACGGACCGAAGAGAGCTTTAGAGTCTAAGAGCCTGTCCCCCTCGCGCGCTTGTCCCCCTCGCGCGCAGCGCGAAAACCCTTCTTCCCAGAGCTTACTTGCGCGCCCAGGACCGGTGCCGCGGAGAATCTACACAAGCCCGAACGGCTTCGACCGCAAATTCGGATGTCGAACCACGAATCAGAAAATGTTTAATAAACATTATTGCATTAGCATATAAATAACCAAGTTTTTTTAAGTTAAATATAATTTTAAATCATCATTCCTGATAACAGCTTTTTTACATTTTAAATTAACATTAGATGGCCTGTAGTTTATTTGACAGCTGTGCCTGATCCGCACTCCTGATAATCCATGCTCTTGAATTCTCCGTCCACAATCAACCAGCCTGCCTCGCAGCAGACTGCTTCAAAAACCGGCCGGTTTTCGGCCACAAAACGGCTTGGAATGACATGGCT
>JBDKKQ010000260.1:0-3524 GCA_039796015.1 Verrucomicrobiota bacterium | reverse complement strand
AGTTCGTAATTCCAGCGCTCCTTGCCGTCGGCCAAAGAGACGATGTAAAGCCGTCCGTCGTCGGACCCGACAATCACGCGGTCGCCGGCCACCACCGGAGAACTCTCCACCTTGCCCCGGGTCTGGAAGGTCCAGATCGGCTTGCCGTCGGCCCGCTGGATGCAGTGGAGGCGTTTGTCGCGGCTGCCGATCAACACACGGTCGGCGGTCACGGCCGGCGAGGACATAAAGGGGAAAGCCCGGTCGCGATACTTCCAAAGGATCTTCCCCTCCTCGACATCGACGCAGAGCAATTCGTTTTCGTAGTGGCCGACATAAAGCAGGTTGCCCTCCATGGCCCCGGAGGCTGCGATGTACGCGCCGGCTTCGATCTCCCTCAATTTTTTGCCGCCGACCACATCGACCACATGGACGATGGCGTCGCAGCCGCCGAAGGCAGTTCGCCCGCGGGAAATGGCCGGCGAGCCATTAATGTAATTGCCCGTCTCGTAGACCCAGTTCGATTTTCCGGTGGTGGCCTCGAGGCTGTAGAGCTTGAAGTCGTAGCCGCCGACAAGGATGTTGGTGGAGGTTCCGTTGGTGCCGGTGATCCAGTTGGCGCTGCTCTTAATTTTGTCATCAAAGCCCTGGCTCCACAGTTTGGCCCCGGTCTTGGCGTCGAGGGCGAAGAAGTTGGTCAGGGTGTCACCGATGAAGACGCGGCCGTCGAGGACCAGAGGCGACGCCTCCACCGGCCCGCCGGTTCGGAAGGACCAGCGTTTGCTGCCGTCTGAAAGCGAAAGGCAGACCACGTTGGAATCGGCCGATCCAATAAATACGGCCCCGTCGACGATGGCGGCGGTGGCGCTGACTGCACCGCCGGTCTTGAAACGCCACTTCAGTACCGGTGCCTCCGGGATGCGCGCCGGGCTAACCCCGCTCTGTGCCGGATCGCCTCGGAACATCGGCCAAGAGTTGCCCGTGGCGGCATGAAGGCCACCGAGACCTTCGGCACCAAGAGTAATAGCCATGACCAGAAGGGCGATGCGGATCATGGGTGCAAGGTTCGGTGATTGCTCTAGGAAGGCAATGCAGAGACGCAGGGTCCGACGGACTCGTCAACGGGCTGCAGCAGGGTATTCGGGGTAGACGTAGAACGTTCCGATGGGAGGTTGCCCGAAGGTTGACCGACCCCAGGCGCCTCAATACAACCCTTCCTCGTTGGACCAAAGGCCCCTAACCTTCGGGGGTCGTCATGGCGTCTGACCTCTTTCCCGATACGATCCTCATCCGGCCCGACATTCTGAGTCGGCTCGATTTTGCCGTGCTCTTCGGCAACACCGCTCCGGTCGAACTGGAGTTGGGTGCTGGGGATGGCTCCTTCCTGCTCCAGTATTCTGCGGCGCATCCGGAGGTGGATTTCCTGGGTGTGGAACGACTCTTTGGACGGCTGAGAAAGATCGACCGGAAGGGCCGGCGTCAGGGATTGAAGAACCTCCGCGGGCTGCGCATGGAGGCAACCTACCTCATGGACTGGATGATCGCTCCGGCCTCACTGTCGGCCATTCATGTGTATTTTCCGGATCCCTGGCCCAAGAAGCGGCATCACCGTCGACGTCTGATCAATCCTGCCTTCGCCGCACTGGCCGCTCAAAGCCTCAGGCCTGGGGGGCGATTCCATTGCCGCACCGATGACGCTTCGTACTTCGAGCAAATGCTGGAGGTCTTCAATGGAGCCACAGAACACTTCCTCCCCGGTCAGGAGCCCGAGGGTTTGTTAGAGGTGAAGACGGACTTTGAGCGGGAGTTCAATGCTCAGGGAATTCCCACTCGACACGCGACTTGGGTGCGGCGCTGACTGGGGTTTACCCCATGAGCGTTACGCCGCGAAGAGTCTTGCTGATCCGTAATCCATCGTCGGCCTCATCCCGGCCGCAGACCGACCGTTTGGAGCGATTCGTGGCCTGTTTGGCCGAGGGCGGGGTTCATTGCGATATTCGGGTCACCGAATACGCCGGTCATGCGCTGGAATTGGCGCGCACCCATGGGGCCGCATTCGAGTGCGTCATTGCCGCCGGCGGTGATGGAACGGTGCATGAGGTGGCCAGTGGGCTGATTGCCGGAGGGTCCCGGGCCGCACTCGCGGTGGTCCCGTTCGGACGTGGCAATGACATCGCCCAATTGGCGGGAGTGTCCGGATCGGTTGGTCGGGACGATGAGGCAGCGATCCGTGCGATCCTAGAGCCCAAGCCGGTGATCCTCGACACGATCCGAGTCACGTGGCGCGAGAATCCTTCAGCGGGAACGGAGTCTGGAGGCGCTGCAGCCGAATCGATTGAGCGGGTCCGGCACGCCCTCCTTTTCGGCGGGGTGGGATTCGTCGGTGAATTGCTCCGCAAGACCACCCCAGCCACCGTAAAATGGTTCGGCCCCCGGTGGTGTTATTCGGCCGGTTTTTTTCGGGCGCTGTTCTCGTTCCGCCCCCCGGTGCTTCGGGTTCGCTCGGAGCAGGGCGAGCAAGTGCTTTCCAATGCGGTGGCGGTGGTGGTCGGCAATGCTCCCTTCGCCGGCGGTGGGTTAATGCGCATCGGACCGGGAGCCTCAATGACCGACGGGGTGCTGGAGTTGACCTTGATCGAGGCGGTGGGGCGCTGGGCATTGGCTCTTCAATTCTTGCGCCTGCTTCGCGGTACCCATGTTCGTCACCGGCAGGTCCGGTTCTTTCGAGGGCATTGGTTGGAGGTGTCCGCCGATCCTCCGCAACCTCTTGCGTTGGATGGCGAACTCCTGGGAACTAGCCCGGTGCGTTTCGAGGTGAACCCTCGCTCCTTAACCGTGCTGACGGGGCCGGCGTCGGTGTTGTGATGGGGATTCAACACAACAAACGGTCCAATCCCGCCGATTCCTGTATTCTTCAGCAAGCCTCAGCGTGCCGGGAGCAACGGCCGCAGCAGGTCAGAAATTTCCGCGGCCCCGGTGTCATTGAGGTGGTCGTCGTCGGTGTAGAAGAATTTGCGTCCCTCGGCATAGCGGACCGATCCATCTTCTCGGTAGAAACGGGAGGCGCTGTCCACGATTCGGAGGTTCGGAAAGCGCTCCTGCAGGTGCTGTAAAATCCGCACGCTCTCCCGGCGGTAGGGTTCGCGGGCATCGGGCAGGATGCGGGGCAGCACCGCGTCAGTCCCGCGCCGCCAATGGACCCACCCCCGAATATTTTCATTTTCGCCGACCCGCAGAACGGGTACTTGGGTCACCAAGACGACGTTCTGCGCCAAGGGACAAACTTCCTCCAGGAAGGTGCTGAGATCCCGCTCCAGATCCTTGCCAGACCAGGCATCCCATCGATCGATGACTAAGAGCGTCTCGGGCCGCCATTCGCGGAGATACCGGCGTCGGGCTTCATCGAAGGCGGCCCCGTCGTCGCGCCTCGGGAAGAGCAGGCTGTCGACATTCACAAACAGGGCCGGAATACCATTGCCTGCGCTGAGGAAAGCGATCGGAACCCGGCGTTCACGGCACAGGTCATCAATCACTTTCGAATACAT
>JBDKKQ010000259.1:0-6040 GCA_039796015.1 Verrucomicrobiota bacterium | reverse complement strand
TGCAGTTGAGGCAAACCCTTAGGTCAGCCCGGCACTGCGGACAACTCTCACTGCGGCCCGGGGTGTCCCGGAGTGTCCAAAGCCAACCGCACCGGTGGCAGTGTCGCGTCATGGCCTAAAGGATAGACCTCCGGTTTCCCAACGGAAGACTCAAACGCAACGGAGGTCGGCACCGGGGAAAATTTACGCTCAAGTTCTCAGCGGATCCTGCCGATAGACAACAGATGGCCTCTCAATTTGTCTCGGCACAAGACGAACAAAAACCTCGGCAGGAGCTTCATTTTCTTCGATCGGCAGCCGTAATCTTGCTCCTAACCGCAGCAGCCAAGTTTGCTAGCGCCTTCGGCACACAAAGCATCCTAGAAAAAGCGGACCCTATTTTTTGGGTGCTCAACAATCGAGAACTGCTCGTGCTGGTCGCGACCCTTGAGGCGGTCGTCGCCGTTTTGCTGCTTTCCAAAGCCTCCCTGTCCATCCAGCGGGGATCGCTCATTTGGCTCTGCATCAACTTCCTGCTGTATCGCATGGGTCTTTGGATCACCGACGCCCCCGTTGCATGCAAATGCTTGGGCGACTTGGCCGACCGCGTCGGACTGTCCGACTCCCAAGCCTCTTGGGTCATGCTGGGCGCTCTCGGTTACATGCTAGGGGGAAGCCTCTTTTTCTTTTGGCGATCCCGATCCGTTCAACTCTTACAAGAACCCGTCTTCCACAGGCCGGCATGAAACCGAAAGCAAGCCTCCCAGCTTGAGGTTCGCTACCGTAAACCCGACCGCAACAGTCAATTCGATCCAAACAATCAATTCGACCGCAAAACTCGACGCTGCAGACATGATCACCCCCAAACTTACCGAACCCAGCGATCGAGTCCCACCCCAGGAGATAAAAAAACATCGGGAGACAAATACCCGCAGGGGCGAACCCTCATCCTCTCATCCACCTTGGGAAGCCTTGAATTCGACTTCGAGGCGCTGGCTACAACCGGTGGCCGCGCGTGCCGGACAGAACTCGGGCTTCACCCTGATCGAACTCCTCGTCGTCATCGCCATCATCGCCATTCTAGCTGGCCTCATCCTGCCGGCACTGGCCGGAGCCAAACGCCGAGCGGCTACCACCCAATGCCTGTCGCAACTCCGACAATTCGGAATTGCAGGCGGTCTCTACGCCAATGACCACGCCGAATTCATCCCTCCAAACCGCGACGGCGAAGAGGTCCCTTTGGGTGAAACCTGGGTCCAGGGATGGCTGGGTATGCCCGGTCCAGATTGTACCAATACGCTCTTTCTCAAGCAGAGTCTCCTCGCGCCCTACGTCCAGAACACGGCGCTCTGGAAATGCCCTTCGGCCCAAGATGTGACCCTCGGGCCCTTTCGGATGCCACGGGTGCGCACTGTCTCCCTCAACGCCTTCATGGGTTCCAGTGTCCGGTCTCCTGCGGCCCAGACCTACCGCCGCATGTCGGACCTCATCCAACTGTCTCCCACCGAAGCACTCACTTTCCTTGAGGAACGGCCCGAAACCATCAATGACGGAGCCTTCTCGCTGCAGTGGGATTTTAAAGAGTCCCAACCCTCCGGGTGGATGGTCCGCGACAAGCCCGGCCATTTGCACAACCGGTCAGGCAACATCGCCTTCGGAGACGGCCATGTGGAAACCCACCACTGGAAGAACCTCGGAGTACCCTCGGTACCCCGAAATGATTTCGAAGCCCCCAACGATCCGGACGTGCTGTGGCTGCAACGCCACGCTACCTGGCGGGCACCCGAGGCAGCCGGCAATTAACGGTTGAGAGCCTCCCCGGGCCCGAACAATCCACTCCATGAACCCCACTGCAGGCTCAATGTCATGGAAGGGCTATCTGATATTTTGTGGAGTGGGAGCCAGCGGTCTGTTGGTAGATATGGGGCTCTTTCATTTGCTGCACCAGCGGTTCGGGTGGCCGCTCGAAGCCTCCAAGCTCGCGGCCGCCGAAATTGCGTTACTGAACAACTTTCTGTGGAATGACCGCTGGACCTTCGGCCACCGACCGATCGAGAGCGACGCGCCCTGGCCCCGACGGCTCTTCCGTTTTCATATCATTTGCCTTTCCGGGATCGGCCTCACGCTACTGCTCCTCGGGGTCCTGCACCGGTGGGCGGGTCTCCATGCTGAAATAGCCAACGCCGTGGCTATCGTGGGGGTCAGCGGCTGGAATTTCGCCTGGAGTCGCCGGTGGGGATGGTCTTCCCGTAGCACCCAAAACTCCCACACTTCCGACAAGCCGTGACGGTCGCCCCTCCAAATTCTCCGCGTTGGATCCGTGCTGCAGGCTGGATCCTACTAGGAAAACTCATTTACCTCGGAACCGTATTGGCTGCGTTGGCCGTGTGGAACCATCCGGAGCAACTCCCCGAGTTGGAGGTGCGCTGGCCGATTGGTGCGGCCCCCACCTTCGAGAGTCACTTCGCCACCTGGGATGCCGCGCACTACCTCCTTCTGGCCACTCAAGGCTACGCCGACGGCGTCCGCTCCTGCGCCTTCTATCCGCTGTGGCCCCTGCTGTGGCGCGGAGTGATCGCCCTCGGGGCACCTCCGGTTTGGGGAGGGCTCATCCTGGCCAACCTGCTCTCCACACTCGGGCTGGCTCTCGTTTATCGGGCGGTAGCCCTTCGGTTTGATGCCTCCAGAGCGTTTTGGACGGTTCTCTTCATGGCCGTCTACCCGGGCAACTTGTTTCTCCAGTTCAGCTACAGCGAAGGGGCCTTCCTCGTCCTGTTGATGTGCCTCTGGAGTGGTTTGGAAGAGCGCCGGTGGCTGCCTGCGGCGTTCGGGGCATTGCTGCTGCCACTCAGCCGGGCCATTGGTGTTTTCTCAGTCATCCCCATCGCCTTCTGGCTGCTGAAACATCCGAGCGTCGCTCCCCGTTGGAATGCCGCGCTCTCGCGGATTCCTCGCCTGAAAACGGGGCTTCTCCACTGCGAAAGCGATGAGTCGCGTCAGGGAGCGCGTTGGCTGCTATTGCTAATCATCCCACCGATCGGATGGGCGCTGTATTTAGGGTTAATGAACTCTTGGACGGGCAACCCCTTCGAGGGCTTTGAAGCACAAAAAACTTGGGGACGTCATTCGATCCTGAACCTGGTTAATATTCCCAAGTTTGTCCTAGAATACCTCAACCCGCGCTACTTTCACGAGTTCGCCGACTCGATGCTCGACCGCCTATGCTTTCTGGCCATGGCCTATTCGCTACCGGCCCTGTGGCGCAGCGACCGGACCCTCATTCCATGGGTGTACGTGCTCGGAATCCTCCCCGCCATGAGCGGCTCGTTCACGTCGTATATCCGCTTTTCTGGAATGGCCTTTCCAATCTTCTTGGCTTGGTCGGCTCCGGCCACATCGCGTCCCTGGCGCATCTTCCGCTGGATCGGGCTAACCCTCTTGGTGGTGCTCCACCTGCACCTGACCCGCAATTTCGTACTCAGCCGCTGGGCGGGTTAATTGCAGCCGGTGTTGAGTCGGGGAGTTTCGCGTCGTCGCAAACTCAAAGGGCGGCTAAGCTATGGCCTCTATGACGCGCTTCCGTATCGATCAGATGCTCTCCCGCCACGGCTACTGCAGCCGAGGCGAGTCCCGGGGCTGGTTGAAGGCTGGCCGGGTGACCGTCAGCGGTGAGAAAGCAAAGAACCCTGCCGATAAGGTGCTGTTGGCCGACCTACGGATCGATGGCGAACCCATAGACCATCCGGAAGGCATCCTTGTCATGCTGCATAAGCCTGCGGGGCTCGTCTGCTCTCGGGAGGAACGGGAGGGTCCGAATGTGTATTCCCTGCTCCCGGAGCGCTGGAGTCGTCGAAACCCACCGATCACCAGCGTCGGGCGTCTCGACAAGGAGACCACCGGCCTGCTGCTCATCACAGACCGCGGGGAGTTGGTGCAGCGTTGGACTTCACCCCGTCACAAGGTCACCAAACGCTACGAGGTGGTGTCGGACCAAGACCTAGATCCCGACCTCGTACCACTCTTTGCCTCGGGCACCTTGCGCCTGCCCGATGATGCCGATCCTTGCCTGCCGGCAGACTTAGTTCTCACCGGGGTTCGTTCTGCCCATCTCGATCTGGTGGAGGGCCGCTACCATCAAGTCCGCCGCATGTTTGCCAGCCAGGGTTTCCGAGTGACGTCCCTTCACCGTAGCCGAATTGGCGCTCTGGAATTGGGGGATTTGCCCCCGGGCCAATGGCGTGCCGTCACCGAGGGGTCGATTTGATTTATCAAAGATGCGGGTTATAATCCCAGTCTCAAATTATGGGGCAACTCTCTCACGATCCTGCTGATCGCAGGAACACTCATTCTTCGAGACTCCCCTCCGCTCCGAGCCCTTTTCATCGTTTCGTGGCCCTGCTGCAGCCAGAGGCTTCAGAGATCCGCATCATTCTTGTCCTGTCGATCATCTCGGGAATCCTCTACTTGGCGACCCCGTTGACGGCCGATGCCGTCGTCAACAATTTTGCCTTCGGCGGGGAACAACCCGTTTATGTCCAGGCACTCATCGTCCTCGCGGTGTTCCTGATGTTCCTACTCGGAATGCTGGGGTTTCTGCGGGCCGGACAAGAATACGCGATGGAGTTGATCCAACGCCGTATCTTTGTGCGCCTGACGGCCGATTTGGCGTTTCGACTCCCGCGAGTTCCGCTGGAGATTCTGGAAAAACATCAAGGCCCTGAACTGGTCAATCGCTTCTTCGATGTGGTCACCATTCAGAAAAGCGCCTCGGGCCTACTCCTGGATGGAATCAACGTCCTCTTCAGCACCTTGATCGGATTGGTAGTCCTCGGATTCTACCATCCTCTCCTTCTGTCATTCGCCTTCGTTCTATTGGTCCTGCTGGTGATCATCGTCTTCATCCCAGGACGCCGCGCGGTCCGCACCAGCATTGATGAATCCTACGCCAAACACGCGGTCGTTGGTTGGCTAGAGCAAATCGCCATGTTTCCCCTGCTCTTCCGGGTTAGCGGTGCGGCCGAAATGGCGTGTTCTCGCGCCGACCAGTTGGCGCTGAACTACCTCGCGGCGCGAAAAAGCCATTTTCGAATTCTCTTAGGCCAGGTCATTGCTCTGCTGGGGCTTCAGGCCATTGCCAGCGCAGCTCTGCTTTCCATCGGCGGCTGGTTGGTTCTTCGGGCTGAACTCACACTCGGTCAATTGGTCGCCAGCGAGCTCATTGTCGCCTCTATTGTGGCAGCCATTTCCAAACTCGGAAAACACTTGGAGAGCTGGTATGACGCGTTGGCCTCCGTTGAAAAATTGGGATATTTGGTAGATTTGCCCATCGAACGAGAAAATGGCGAAAAACCGGTCGTTTCCGAGAAAGGCATCCGAGTGCAGGTGCGCGGAGTCAGCTACACACCCGCCGGTGGTCTGCCCGTTCTAGAAAACCAAGACCTAGAGATCCCACCCGGCTCAACCCTTGGCATCGTCAGCCCTGGTGGGCAGGGCGGAAGCGCTCTGCTGGACCTCTTGGCCGGCCTGCGGGAACCCTCCAGTGGCCAGGTGCTGCTCAACGGAATCGACCTCCGGCTTTGGCAACTGGGCGAACTCCGACGTCAGGTCTTCCTCGTTCGAGGGCAGGAGATCGTTCAGGGATCCCTTCTTGAAAACATCCGCCTTGGACGACCAGACATTGGCATCGACGTAGTGAATGGCGCGCTCGAGTGCGTGGGTTTGCAGGCGGTTGTTCAACGGATGCCCGACGGACTCGAAACACTGCTCAGCCCGGGAGGTCATCCCTTGACCAGTTCCCAGCGGAGCCGACTCATTCTAGCCAGAGCCATCATTCGCAAGCCACGGTTGTTGCTCGTGGACGAAACTCTGGACGGACTCGAAATTGAAACACTCGAAAAGCTCGAAGCCGCGCTGTTTGAAGCCCGCGAACCCAGCACCCTCGTGTTGGTGACGCGCGACCCCGACCTCATCCGCCGCTGCGACCGCTCTGTCCATCTGGGCGACTGTCACCTCAGTCGCCCCGGACACGGCTCCGAACTTCCTCCCCGATCATGAACCTTGA
>JBDKKQ010000258.1:0-3427 GCA_039796015.1 Verrucomicrobiota bacterium | reverse complement strand
CCGCCGAGACCAATGCCGTCAATCGAGTGACGCCGGGCAAGATCAATGCGAGCTCGGGTGGCTTGGCGAGTATTCCGCCCGTATGGATGAATGAAGTGCTGCCGGCCAACACCAAGGGTCCTCGGGACAACGCAGGCGACCGTGATCCGTATGTTGAAATTTACAACACGGGTACCTCAGCCCTCGACTTGGGTGGCCTTTACCTGACGGACAATTGGACCAATCGACTGAAGTGGTCCTTCCCAGTGGGTTCGGTGGTTCCGGCCGGAGGATTCTTGACGGTCTGGTGCGATGGTGAAGAAGGCGAGTCGGCTTCAGGGGTGATTCACAGTTCGTTCCGATTGAGCCCGACCAATGGCGTGGTGGCTCTAGTTCGCGATGAAGGCGGAGCCTCCGGGACCACCGTATTGGATTACCTCACCTGGCGCTCGTTGCCTGCCGATCGATCCTTGGGTCTGGTGCCCGATGGGGTCGCACGCAGCGCGCAGAGCTTGTTCTATCCCACACCCGGGGCCACCAACGACGCCTCATTCCCCGATTTCCGGGTCATCATCAACGAGGTCATGGCTCAAAACACCCGCACCGTACAAGATCCGGTCGACGGGGATTACGACGATTGGATCGAGCTCTACAATGGAGGCACCAACACGGTGGATCTCAGCGGCTTTTATTTGACCGACCGGTTGACGAACTCCGTCTCGGCCATGTTCCGGATTCCCACGGGTTATCCCATTCCAGCCGGTGGTTTTCTCCGGATCTGGGCGGATAATGAGGCAGGTCAGAACAAATCCGGGGCCGCAGATCTCCATGTGAATTTTTCGCTGTCGCGAGAAGGCGAGCAAGTGGGGTTGTTCGACCCACGGGGTGTCCTGGTCGATGAGATGACGTTTGGAGCCCAGACCAATGACGTTTCTTTGGGACGATTCCCGGATGGAGGACCGGTGCCGTTGTACTCGATGGAAGTGCCCACGCCGGGATCGCCCAATGTCCTAGCGGGAGGAAACCGGCCACCGGTTTTCACTCCGATGAACCCCATGAGTTCACCAGAGCAAGTTTCAATCGCGTTCACTGTCAACGCGGTCGATCCGGATGCGGGGCAGACCGTGACCTACGCGTTGGGTGCCGATGCGCCTCCGGGTGCGGTGATGGATTCGACAACGGGTCGCTTCCAATGGCTGCCTTCTGAGACCGATGGTCCGGGGGTGTACAGTTTCGTGGTTCGCGCAGTGGACAATGGGTCTCCGGTTCGGGCGGGCTTGCTGCGGGTCCAGATCAACGTCACCGAGGTGAACCTCGCGCCGAACCTGCCCACGGAGGTGACCTTGGAGGCGAAAGAAGGGGTCGAGTTTCTCACTCCATTAGAGGCGACAGATCCGGACCGCCCCGCGCAGATATTGACCTTTGAGGCGGAAGGAATTCTGCCCGCAGGCCTAACACTGTCTTCCAAAGGGCAAATCACCTGGACGCCCGATGAAAGCCTTGGCGGCACGATTCAAACGGTGGCCTATCGAATTCGGGACGATGGAGTGCCCTCGCGATCAGTTTCCGGGGTGCTCCGGATCCGTGTCTTGGAAATCAACAACCCTCCGATCTTTGATTTGGTAATTTCTCAAAAGTTGGTCGAGGGGACTCCGTGGAGTCTGGCCTTGAAAGCCTCGGATCCCGAAGGCTTGCCTGTGCGCTTCCAGATCGATGGTCCTGCACCGGATGGGTTCGTGCTCAATCCTCAGACGGGTGCCGTCCAGTGGACGCCGACCGAGGTACAGGGCCCAGCGAGTGTGGTAGTGCTGGTACGGGCGGTAGACGGTTCGTCCGACGCGCTTTCAGTGGTGCGCGAGTTGCTGTTGGAAGTGGCTGAAGTCAATCAGCCCCCGGTACTGGCACCCATCGCCCCGTTGACTGTGGATGAGGGGCGCAGTGTGAGCATCGTGGTTTCGGCAACGGATCCTGATCAGCCGGCACAGAACCTTCGATTCTCCCTCGAACCTGGGGCTCCTGCCGGAGTAACCATCGATCCGATTAGCGGTTTGTTTCAGTGGACCCCGGATGACGACGCTGGGGCCTCCATCCAGACGATCTCCGTTCGAGTGACCGATGACGGTCCGGGCAACCTCAGTGACACCCAACGCTTTGAGATCACCGTTCGCCCGCGATTCCAGGTGGTTTTTTCGGAGATCCTGCGGTGGTCTTCGCCAGTTGGTGCCGAGTTCATTGAACTCTTCAACCGTTCTTCGAAAACCGCGTGGGATTTGTCTGGCTTGCGTCTGAGCGGAAGCAATTTGAGTTTTGCGTTCCCAAGCGGCAGTACCATGGCTCCGGGAGCACGGGCGTTGGTTGTTCGCAGTCCGGCGGGAATGTCGAATGTGTTCGGCGTGATCCCGAGAATCCTCGGCGAGTGGACCGGCAGCCTCGGGGCGGTCGCCGACTCGTTGCGACTCGTTCAACCCACCACCGGTGGAACGCCGGAAACGGTGTTGGACCGAGTGGATTATGACGGTGTGGCTCCATGGCCCAGCGGCACACTGGGCACCAACCAGTCACTGCAGCTCATCGATGCGCGTCAGGATCGCAACCGTGCGGGTAACTGGACGGTGGCGACGACATTCCAGGGAAGCCGCACGGTGCTGGGTTTCACGGACACGTGGAAGTACTTCCAGGACGGAGCCCCAGCAGGCGGCACCAACTGGGTGACTTCCGGCTTCAACGACTCAGCCTGGACCAGTGGTGGCGGGCTCCTGTATGTGGAGTCGGCCGCTCTGGCCACCAACAAGACCACGGCGCTGACCTTGGGGCAGTCGGCCTATTACTTCCGTCGAAAGGTTACGATCCCCGCCCTTACGGCGGGCGTGTCGGTTCGATTCCGGGTGATGTTGGACGATGGCTATGTGCTGTGGGTCAATGGACGGAAAGCGCATTTCCTCGGCATGGACGATGTCTTGGTGACTCACGAAACCCCCGCCAACCGCACCGTCGGCGATGCGGCCATCGAGGGTCCGTTCACCTTGCCTTCGGAGTTCCTGGTGCCGGGAGAAAACACCTTCGCGGTCGAGGTGCATCAGGCCAACCTCTCGAGCTCGGACATCGTGTTTGGGTTGGAGATGACGTTGGAAGGTGGCGTATCTCTGTCAGCCACCCCGGGTGCGGCCAACACAGTTTCCGCGGTCTTGCCCGAGTTTCCGACGCTGCGCATCAACGAGGTGTTGCCGCGCTCTGTGCTGGGTCTTCGAGACTTGAGCGGTACGGCCGAGCCGTGGCTGGAGTTGATTAATACGGGCGATGCAACGGTGTCTTTGGAGGGACTTTTTCTGACGGACATGCTCGCCGGATCCGTCCCTTGGGGCTTCCCGCCTGCGACCTCGATTCCGCCGGGTGGATTCCGTGTCGTTTTTGTCGATGGCGACACGCTGCAGAACACGACCACCGAATG
>JBDKKQ010000257.1:0-5998 GCA_039796015.1 Verrucomicrobiota bacterium | reverse complement strand
GGCGAACAGGGCTACGGATTAGATTCTCTGGGAACTGAATCGGTCATCCGCACCCTGGGTTCGGCCGACTTACGCGAGTTCCACGCCCGCTGGACGGTGCCCGGCAATGGCGTGCTGGCCGTCTTCGGAGACGTAAATCCGGAGGAACTCCGACAATTGCTCGAAACGCATTTCGCTGGCTGGAAAGACCAACCGCGGCCGGAGATGCCAATCTTGGTTCCGGTCGAACCGGTTCTCCGTTCGGAAGAATCGCGGGAAAAAGAGCAGGCGGTGCTGGCTCTCGGCTTTCACGGAACCAGCATTAGTTCTCCCGATCGCTTCGCTTTGGAACTGATCCAAGAGGCCTGCAGCGACATGGGTTCAAGGCTCTTCATGCGCATCCGCGATGAATTGGGCTTGGCCTACTACGTCGGGGCCAGCCTTCTCACGGGGCAGACCCCAGGGTACTTTGCCTTCTATTGCGGAACTGCTCCGGAGAAAATCGAACTGGTGGAAAAAGAGCTGCGAGCTCAGGCGGAAATTTTGCGAACCGAAGGTTTGAGCGACGAAGAGTTGGCGCGGGCCAAGGCCAAAATTATCGGCCAGCGGAAGATCGCGCGACAAGAGCTCGGCGGCTTCGCCATGAGCTCGGCCTTGGATGAGTTGTACGGATTGGGATACAGCCACTTTGAGGCGGAGACCCAGCGCTTCGAGTCGGTGACGTCCGCCGATATCCGCGCGGCGGCCCAGCGCTATCTAGATCCGACCCACTCGGTGGTGGCCATCGTACGCGGGCAACCGTGATGGGGGCTGAGCCTAGAATTTTTCGGGCAAACCTATCGGGCACTCAGGGGCGGGGATGCTTCCATCCTCGCCGTCTTCCCACACCACCCACACCACCGGGGAGCCCATTACTAACCCAGTGACTCATGAAGCCCGATGCGTGCACTGGAGAGTGAGGTCGTACCGATGGCAGTTAAAATCCAACGAATCTAGCTCCACGGCACGTTTAGAAGCCTCGGCTTCCCTGCGTCACCGGGTTGTCCCTATCCTGCGGCATGGGCATGGACAAGGATGAGGTAGCCGCGGTGCTTTTGGAGATCGGGACGTTGCTGGAATTGAAGGGCGAAAACCCGTTCAAGACCCGAGCCTACCAAAATGGAGCCCGCATTCTGGAAGGACTGACCGAGCCGCTAGAGAAGATCGTGGCAGAGAATCGCTTGGGAGAACTCAAGGGTTTCGGGGAGGCGCTCCAAGAAAAAGTCACCCGTTTGGTGACCACCGGCACCCTGCCCTACTACGACGAGCTGAAGGCCTCGCTACCCCCAGGGCTACCGGCCCTGCTGGAGATCCAGGGCTTGGGCCCCAAGAAGGTGAAGCGGCTGTACGAGGAGTTGGGCATCGATTCGATGGAGAAGCTCGAGGCGGCGTGTCAGGCCCATCAAATCGCCGCCTTGGAGGGGTTCGGAGAAAAGTCTGAGGCCAAGATTATCGAGGCCATCGCGTTTAAACGGCAGTTCGCCTCGCGCCACCGGCTCATTGATGCGCTGGTCTGCGCGGATCCCATTCAGGAATCCCTCCGCGGACATCCCGACGTAATTCGCTGCTCCACCGCCGGAAGCCTGCGACGCTGGAAGGAAGTCATTGGGGATATCGATTTTCTGGTGTCGTCAAAAACCCCGTCTTCGGTGATCGAATTCTTCGTGGGGCAGCCCGGGGTGAAGTCGGTGCTGGCCCAGGGCGACACCAAGGCGAGCGTGATCTTGGAAGGCGGTATCCAGGCCGACCTGCGGGTGGTGACCGACGAGGAGTTCCCCTTCGCTCTGGCCTATTTTACTGGTTCGAAGGAGCACAACATCGTCATGCGCCAGCGAGCCATTGCGCGCGGCCTGCGGCTCAACGAGTACGGACTATTCCGCGGCAGCGAAGAAACCCGCGATCCTGCCCTGCGAATCGTCTGCCGCGAAGAACGGGAGATTTTCGAGAACTTGGGGCTGGCTTACGTGCCGCCCGAGCTGCGCGAAGATCACGGGGAATTTGCAGCGGCCGAATCGAATGCGTTGCCGCGACTCATCGAGTGGACCGACTTGCGGGGTTCGCTGCACAACCATTCCAATTGGTCCGACGGACGCGATTCGTTGGAAACCATCGCGGCGCATGCACACGAACTGGGTCTCGATTACTGGGCCATCACCGATCATTCCCGAGCCTCCTTCCAGGCCAATGGCCTAGATACCCGACGCCTGGAAGAACAGCTCTCGGCCGTGGCTGCGGTGAACGCGTCCTATGCCGCCGAAGGCAGCGAGTTTCGCCTGCTGACGGGTTCAGAGGTGGATATTTTGAAGGAAGGGTTGGATTTCGACGACTCGATCCTCGCGCGCCTCGACGTGGTGGTGGCCAGTCTGCATGTGCCATCGAGCGATGCGCTGGAGAATACGCGTCGACTGGTTCAGGCGGCCGAAAACCGGTACGTGCACATGCTCGGGCACCTCACCGGCCGGCTCCTGCTGGAACGGGATGCTTACAAACTCGACATCCAGGAGGTGTTGAAAGCCTGCGCGGCGACAGGCACTTGGATAGAACTCAATGCCAGTCCGTATCGGTTCGATCTCGATTGGCGACTGTGGCGTCAGGCCAAGGAACTCGGCGTGAAGTGCGTGATCAACTGCGATGCCCACCGCTTAGACCATTTTGACTTTCTCCGATTGGGAGCCGGAATTGCCCGCAAGGGATGGCTGTCGACCGGCGATGTGATCAACACCCAGAGCCTCACTGCGATCATGAAAGCCCTCGGTCAGAAACGCCGGTAAATCGGCAACTACTGGAGAACCCCACCATGCCTCTGATTCGTATTCTTGTAGATGGATACAGTCTTCTGCACGCCTGGCCCGAATTAGCCCGCGGATCGGCCCGCCATTCGGCCACGGCCCGGGAGGCCCTCATCGCAACCCTCGGAGAATACCAGGCGGCTCTGGGCACACCCATCACGGTGTTCTTTGATGGCCAGAGCGGAGGCCAGGGTGCCCGATCTCAGAAGACAGATCCCCGGGAGATCGAGGTGCTCTATTCCAAGGCCAACAAAACGGCAGACGACCTCATCGAGCGGGCCGCCTACCGCTTCAAGGACTATGGAGAGGTTCTGGTCATCACCGACGACAACGCGGAGCGAGATACCGTGCAAGGCTTTGGCGCGCTGGCTTCCAGTTGCGCCACTTTTATTGCCCAGATCGAAGGTGAGAGTAAGCAAGCTCACCTCGATCTTAAGGCCCACAACCGCCGGGAACGGGATCGGTTCCAGCGCGATCGATCCCGATAGGTCGGGCCCGATCGGGAGTGTCCGTTCGCTGCGCGCTTTTACGGGCCAGGTTATTCCTCGCCGGCAATCAGCTTGGCGATAACGCTCATGTCTTCCAGCGTAGTCGTGTCGCCCTTGATCTCCACGCCGCTGGCAATTTGCTTGAGCAGACGGCGCATGATCTTGCCTGAGCGCGTCTTCGGCAGCGCCTCGGCAAATCGCACCTCGTCCGGCTTGGCCACGGGGCCGATCTCCTTGCCAATGTGGTTGCGCAGTTCGTTCTTTAGTTCTGGCGAGGGTTTCTTGCCCGTCTTGAGCGTCACGAAGCAAACCAATGCCTGTCCCTTCAATTCGTCCGGACGGCCCACCACGGCGGCCTCGGCCACCGACGGGTGGCTGACCAATGCGCTCTCTACTTCGGCCGTGCCAATGCGGTGCCCGGCGACATTGAGCACATCGTCAATACGACCCACGATCCAGAAGTAGCCGTCCTTGTCTTGGCGGCAGCCGTCGCCCGTGAAGTAGCTGCCGGGCACCTCGGTCCAGTAGGTTTCCTTGTAACGGGCGGTGTCTCCCCAAATGCCCCGCAACATGGACGGCCACGGCGTGCGGATCACCAGTTTGCCTCCGGAATTCTTGGGAACCGGCTTGCCGGCGTCATCGACCACTTCCGGCAAAATGCCGAAGAACGGCAACGTCGCGGTGCCTGGCTTCAGCGGGGTCGCCCCAGGCATGGGCGTGATCATGATGCTGCCCGTCTCCGTCTGCCACCAGGTGTCCACGATGGGGCAACGGCCACCACCGACCACCTTGTGGTACCACGTCCAGGCCTCGGGATTAATGGGTTCACCGACGCTGCCCAAGAGACGCAGTGACGACAAATCGTGCTTCTTTACCCACTCGTCGCCCCATTTCATAAAGGCCCGAATAGCCGTCGGTGCGGTGTAAAGAATCGTGACGCCGTACTTCTGGATGATGCGCCAGAAACGGTCGGGCTCCGGCCAATTGGGGGCACCTTCGTACATCAGCGCCGTAGCACCATTGGCCAGCGGGCCATAGACGATGTAGCTGTGACCAGTAACCCAACCCACATCGGCGGTGCACCAATACACATCCGCGTCCTTGAGATCGAAGACGTACTTGGAAGTCAACTTGGTGCCCAGCAAGTAACCCGCCGTGGTGTGCAAAATACCCTTGGGTTTGCCGGTCGATCCGCTGGTGTACAAGATGAACAGCGGTGCCTCAGAATCCATCTTCGCCGCGGGGCACACGTCGGAAACGTACTGGAGCTCGCGGTGCCACCAAACATCCCGATCCTCAGTCATCTGGACTTCGTTACCACAGCGGCGGACCACGATGACTTTCTCGATGGAAGTCGTGAGAGACTTGCCAGAGGCGTCCCGGAGGACCATCGCGTCATCGACGTTTTTCTTGAGCGGAACCACCGCGCCGCGACGGAAACCGCCGTCAGATGTGATGACCATTTTGGCTCCGCAGTCTTGGATGCGGTCCGCCACCGACTGAGCGCTGAATCCCCCGAAAACGACACTGTGCACCGCACCAATGCGCGTGCAGGCCAGCATGGCGATGGCCGCCTCGGGAATCATGGGTAAGTAAATGATGACCCGGTCGCCCTTGCCCACGCCATTGCGCTTGAGCACGTTGGCGAACCGGCACACCTCGCGGTGCAACTGACGGTAGGTCAGTACACGCTCTTCGCCCGGAGCGCCATCGGTGGCGGGCTCGCCTTCCCAAATGAGCGCCGCTTTGTTGGCGGTCGCGGTACCGAGCCATCTGTCGAGGCAATTGGACGACACATTCAGCTGCCCGCCGACGAACCACTTCGCAAAGGGAACCTTCCACTGCAGCACCTTCTTGAAGGGCTTGATCCACACCAACTCCGCTTCGGCCTGCTTTTTCCAGAACCGCTCCGGATTCTTCACCGATTCGGTCCACAGCTTCTTGTACTGGGCCATCGATCGGATATGGGCCTTTGCGGCAAACTCCTTAGACGGCTTGAAGATGCGGGACTCCTTGAGGTGGGACTCGATGTTCGGCGATGAAGCGGTGCTCATGGATGGACGGTGAACTATCTGGTATTGTGCTGCCCGAGGCCCCAACGCGTCAATCTTGCCACGAGCGTCCGACCCAATCATTTACTCTGGGCCGATCAAAGCTTGGGTCGGCCTTCGACAGGCCCCAGCAACCCCACACCTCCGAGGTAGGCGATTTCTCCGAAAGCACCGCGTCGGCAGACACGGACCGCTCGGAGGTCCGTCCCCACCTAGGACCATGATCGGGCTAGGACGGATCGCTCGGAGATCGGTCCCTACCTCGGAGCACGGTCGGGCTAGGAGGCTCATCGGGCCGCATCCCAGATTGCCGCCACAAACTCCACCTCACCCATGCACCTCCGAGGTAGGGCGAGCCTACTCCTTCTCCAATTCCCAATCCTAACCAATCAACCCCCAGCTCCAAATTCAGCATTTGATACTTTTATAGAACAAAAATTGCGCGTCTTAACTGGGATTCTCTGGGGCCTGAGTGATCACTGATTCTGAAGGTCAACGTACCAGAAACATCGAGGAACCCAGATTCATAAATTGATCACTTTAAAGCTCAGTAATCAGGTAGCCCATTCAAAAGAAAAAAACCGACTAATTAGATAAAACTGGGTCGCTAAGGAACCAACTACCAAAGCACTGAGCGCTGGCCACCGAAGCT
>JBDKKQ010000256.1:0-2805 GCA_039796015.1 Verrucomicrobiota bacterium | reverse complement strand
CGCTTCACCTTCGGGTGATTCATCGAACCGACGACAGGCTTCCGCAAGGCGATCGGCCATTTCTTTCACGCGCTGACGCACCATGGGCCAACTCAGCCCGGCAATTTTCGCCAATTGCTGGAAGTGCTCCGGCGATACCTCCGCCAGCGTTCCCGCGGTTCCGATCTTCATTGAGAGATGTTTCGAGAGCTCGGGCCAAGCAAGGGTGCAAACCTGATCGTAGAGCGGTGCCAGGCGGCGCTCTTTCGCCGAGTACAAGAATGAAAAATTCTTGCTGTGTGCATCCGCGTTGCCGGTCAGCGCGGCAAAGATCACCCCGTCGAGAAAGTCACGAATGTCGATCACCGGTACCGACGACCACTCGCGGATCAGGCTAAAGCAGTCCTTCAGAGAGGGCCCTCCTTCCTGCTGATACTTGCGGGAGGCGGGAAACCCCAGTGCCTGACAAAAATCCTCCTGATGCAATCGCTGGACACGGCCATCTGGCTCCGCAGCCCGATCATAGCGTTTGACGATGAGGCACGGGGTCTTGCCGATGATCCGCTGGTGGCACTCGGCCACCCTGAGCCCGACCTCGCGCGCCAGGTCCATGCACCAAGCTTCGTTGGCCACCAATCCGGGAAAACGCGCTGGCTCCGGTTTGAGAATGTGCGTGCTCGGTGTTTCGTCCAACGGCAGCGCGACCCGCATTTCGGCTGGAGCGCCATCCTCCGCGACAATAATCGGAAGTTTGACCTGTGCCCCCGCTAGAGAAAGTCGCAGTCCCGATTCACCCGCCATGAGAGGCTGCTGAGGGAGTCGCTCCACGATGGATGCCAGAGCTGGTTCATCCAGCCAACGAAGCGCTCCGGTTCGCGAGGCAGCCATCGGCACATCTTCCGGAAGGAGAGAAACGGCTCCGGCGCAGTCCCCGCCGATCCGTTCCAGGATCGCAAAGTCATTGCCGCCGCTGACGCCGAGAATCGAAGCAATGCGATCGCGCGGTTCCGCCTCGGGAAGAAGGCCCGAGAAAAAAGCGCGCACCGCGCGACCGGAAAAGGGTTCTTTCTTGAGGGGCAATTGTCGCGACAGCGGAAAGCCCGGGCCCGTTTCCAGCCAGTCGGCGTCGTAGGCAAATGCTGGCTTCTCGGCGTCGGAAAGGACGCCCACCCGCAGGCCGTTGAGGTGAACGACGAGGCGCTTCATGATTCGACCACTTTGAGGCGCAATCCGAGGGCCTGAAGAATTCCCAAGGCTTTGCCGAGCTGGCAGGTGGGTTTTCCCTGTTCCAACTCGATGATGAAACGCAGACCGGTGCCGGAGGCCAATGCGAGGTCCTTCTGGGTGACCTTTAACCGCTTCCGGGCCAAACGGACCGTCTCACCGAGAGCTTTGGAGTCAACGATGTCCATGTTACCGATCGGTAATCTATTCCACGTTCGATGGGCCGGCAATTGAAATGTTCCCGTACGGGAATTAGTGTTTAGTGAACGTCCGAGCGGTCAGAATAATTCCCGATCGGGAACCTTTAAAGGGGTTGCTCGATCGTATTCCTCACCGGAGCTCTCACTCAGATTCTGCGCGCCTGCAATCATTGATCTCGGCGGGCTGGGACTCTTGTTTACCAGCCTGGGAGGCGAGGATGGCGCGATGATCGGCAGTTGGTGCGTGACTTCGAGCAACACCGGCGGAGCCGAACCCAGGTGCGCCGAAACTGTCCTGGAGACCCGAGGGAAAGAATCCTTCGTCCGCCCGATTGATCCAGGATTGAAAACCATTCCCTGACCTGGTTTCCGTCTTACAGAACGGATCACAATTCCGTTCCAATTGGGACTTGGGACGCGGTGAGAAATGTTTTGATCAGGACACCCCGGCCGCAAACGGTCATCGAGGGGAAACGCTTGAACCAGTCACCGGGTGGCACCTCGGGATTTGTGTCGAGCCAACCCGCCAAAGACTTGAGGGCATGGGCGTCGATGCTGCGCTCGGCGATCCGCTGGAGCAGATGCCCCAAAAGCGCCCTAGGGATGTCTTTGCGTTGGACCTTTGGCATCAAGAGCCGGCGTAGAAGCCTTCGGTGATTTGTGTGATCAACTTTGCGGACCTTGCTGAGGTCTTGCTCTTGGCCAAGCGCTGGGCGAGGTGGCCGAGTTCATCGGGCGACATGGGCTCGGCGACGAGTTTGATCTTGAGACCTACAGCGTGGGCTGCGCGGCTCATCGAGCGGAAGGTGATGGAGGTGTTTTGAGCATCAAGGATGCGTCGGACGGCGGTGCGTCCGGTCCCGATACGGGCCGCCAAGGCGCTGATGGAGAGATTGTCTTCCTCCATCTTCCGGAGGATCGACGCAGCGAGGGAGCGCTTGAGCTCCAGCTCGGGTGAGATGGCGGACCGAGTAGGCATGGGGGCAGGGTGGTTCACATTTGGACCAGTGTCAAAGTTGGAGCTGAAACCGCGTTGACCTACGGCATTTGAAAGAGTTCTTTGCGCTACGGGCATCCGTCCGATGGTGGGCCTTGTTCGGATTTCTGGATGAGTGCGTTGCCTGGACTGCTCTCCACTGAGGACACCGGCGGCAGCGGAGCTCGGCCCAGGGACGCCGAAACGCTCCAACCCCCTCCTAGGGAAAGCATCTTCCGCCCCCGGTTGACCTAACATCGAAGATCGCTCCCTGACGTTCGGCGTCGGTTCGGTTTGCAGCCTTCGGATCCCCGGATGAGCAGTCTTGTGAAGGCCTTGGCTGACTGGCCCAGAGCTATCGCACTCGTTTTGGCAGGTCGCGTTCACCCCGGGTGATGTCTACGAACTCGATGGTCATCGGGTCGG
>JBDKKQ010000255.1:0-7321 GCA_039796015.1 Verrucomicrobiota bacterium | reverse complement strand
AGGCGGGCCTTCACGGCCTCTTCTTCACGCACCGGATCCAGCCCGAAGACCCGGATGGTTCCCTGCTGCGGGCGCAGCAAGTTGAGCAGGCACTTGAGGGTGGTGGTCTTGCCGGCACCGTTGCGGCCGAAGAAGCCGTAGCAGCGGCCCCGTTCCACGGTCATGGACAGGCCGTGAACCGCTTCGGTTCGGTCGTAGCGGAGGCTCAGGTCGCGGATCTCGATGGCAGGAGTGCTCATAGGGGGCGTCGGTTCGAAGGTTCGGAGATTCAGTAGCGGGCGATGGGGCGGGCGATGGTGCTAGCGATGGGGGCGGGAGAACTCAATCCCGCGAGGCGTGATGGTCTTTCTGGCGCAAGTGAAATGCTTCCAGGCGTTCGATCAGGAGCGACTGGAGTTCGGTGTCTGAAATTTGCAGGTGATGGGCTTGAACGATCACCGCGTCGAGCGCCTCGGCCAGTCGGCCTGAGCGCACCGACTTGCGCAGCGGTGAGGCTCCGCCGTCTTTCAGAAAACAGCCCGAACCCTGGCGGGTTTCGATGACCGACTCGGACTCCAGCTCGGCATAAGCCCGGGCTACGGTGTTGCGGTTGATACGCAAGTCTTCGGCGAGGGCCCGGACCGAGGGCAGGGGGTCGCCAGATCGGATTAATCCGGTGGCTGCGGCCACCTTCACCTGCTGGACAATTTGCAGGTAGACCGGGACACCGGATTGGAAGTCGATTCGGGCGATCATCGGAGGCGTGGTTTAAAAGTGTCCTATGACACTATGACAGTCAAACTAAAATCGTTCGAATGCCGCGCACGGGGAACAGCGTCCGATACAGACATGCGTTGGATTGCCTTTTTGTCGTCGTTCCCTGCTTGGGTCCTACCCCTGTCGGCGGCCTTCCTGGTGGTCCGACCGGACGCCAATATCGGGGGCAATGGCGCACCTCATCACCCGTTCAGATCCTTGCCCGAAGCGTTGACGGCGGGTGCGGCCATTCGGGCCGCCAATCCGGATGAGCCGGTCACGTTGCTGTTGCAGCGCGGGCGCTATGAACTGAAGGAGACGCTCAAGATCGGTGCGGCCCATTCGGGAATCACGCTGCGGTCCGCGGTTCCCGGCCAGGCCGTGTTGAGTGGTGGCCGTCGCATCACCGGTTGGAAAGAGGCGCCGGGAGGGCAAGGCCTCTGGGAGGTTCGCCTTCCGGAATTCACCAATGGCCGGCCGGCGTTTCATCATCTTTTCGTCAACGGCCAGCGGGCGCAGCGGGCGCGGACGCCGAACAGTGGTTTTTTCCAAACCCGTGCTGCTCTGGGAACTCAATCCCCCATCGACCTCCCGTTTCGCTCCGGAGACCTGAAGCCCGAATGGGCTCGATATCCGGAGGCCCAAGTGGTGCTGCTCATGAAATGGACCGACTGGCACTTGCCCCTGGTGGCGGTGGATACCGACAAGGGAGTCGCAGAACTCTTGGGTGGCCCCCGAGCCGCGTGGATGGACGAGCCGGACGCCCGCTACTGGGTGGAAAACGTACCCGATGCCCTCGACCAACCCGGTGAATGGTATCTCGACACCCAGACAGGCTGGCTGAGGTACCTGGCTCCCCGGGGAGTCAACCTGAACCGGGTGCCGGTCGTTGCTGCTCGCCTCACCGAATTGGTTCGGATCGAGGGAGATGAAGAACTGGGAAGCGGGGTTCAAGGGGTGACGTTCTCGGGAATCACCTTCGCCGAAACCGATGACGGCATACCGAGTGAAGGACTCCAATCGCCCCAGTCGGCGGTTCCCATTCGGGGCGCTTTCCGGGCGACCCACGCGACGGATTGCGTCATTGAGGATTGCACCTTCGCCAACCTCGGCGGGTATGCGCTGGAGCTTGGGCGGGGCGCTCAACGGTGGCGGGTGACCGGTAATTTGGTTCGCGATATCGGTGCGGGTGGACTGCGCATCGGAGAGCCGGGCGATTCTCAGCCTAGTGCCCGGGATGCGTGTCATTCCCACCAAATTACCGACAACGAGATCCTTCGGCTGGGGCGTGTCTTCCCGGCCGGTTGTGGGATGATTATCTTCCAGTCGGGCACCAACACCATCGCCCACAACCACATCGCAGATTTGTATTATACGGGCATCTCAGTGGGTTGGAACTGGGGTTACCAAGAGACCCCGTGTCGGGCCAACGTCATCGAATACAATTTGGTCGAACGGGTAGGGCAAGGTCGCCTCAGCGACATGGGCGGATTTTACACCCTCGGGCCCCAGCCCGGCACGGTGATCCGCAACAACATCTTCCGCGACATCCAGAGTTACCGCTACGGCGGATGGGCGCTGTACACCGATGAAGGCAGCTCCGGCATTGTCGTTGAGAACAACATCGCCACCCGTTGTACCGATGCTGGGTTCCACCAGCACTACGGCCGCGACAACCTCATTCGCAATAACTTGCTGGCCTGGAATACCAACCACTCCGTCATGCGCACTCGGTCGGAGCCGCACCGGTCCTTCTGGTTCACCAACAATGTGATCATTACCCAATCGGGAACTTTGCTCGGGAGCGACTGGAGCGGTGGCACGAACCAATTCACGAGCGACGGCAACCTTTGGTTCGACCGTCGCCAAGGCACCAATGTCGCGGCCTATCGATTTGCTGGTCAGACGTGGGACCAATGGCGGCAACGCGGGCAAGAGGTCCATTCGCGGATTGCTGACCCGCTGCTGGTCGATAATGAGCACCCAGAAAAAGGGCTTCGGAAAAACTCGCCGGCTTATGCGGTGGGATTTCAGCCCATCGATGTCAGCACGGTGGGCCCGCGTCCCAAGGACCGTCGTCAGCGACCTGTGGCTGCGCCTTGAGAGGAGTCTGAATCTTGGGGCTGCGCGGCGGATGCCGGAATCGCAAGCGATGAGGTTCAGATCGCAGCGGCCGCTAGTTCACTGAGGTCGATGACGACTGAAAGCACTCCGGATTGGAAGGCTTCTCGGATGACTCGATCCATGAGCTCTTTGGGTGTCTTTTTGCCCAGGAGCCCGATCGTCTCGGACACCCGTTGGCGCAGTTTCCGCAGTGGTCGGAGGAACGGGGCTGCGGAGAGGCAATGCCCGAGCAAGGTGTGTGCTTGGATGATGCTGCGAATATGGTCTGCATTACCCGGCAGAGACGGTGTGGCTGGGACAGGATGCTCTGTTTTTCGGAGCACGGCTGTGACATTCCCGCCATCGGCCGAAGTAAACGTGCGGACTACTTCAAAACCGGCCTGGCGCCCCAGGGCGGCCAACGTGGCGTCGTTGAAGTTGTAGAGGTGAGCCCGATGGAATCGGTGGGACGGGGCCTGACAGACCGCCTCCACATTCGGGACTTCGATCCACAGCAACCCGCCCGTGCGGAGCCACCCCCGGATGAGTCGCATCGCTTGCAAAGGACAGTCCAGATGCTCCATCACGTGGAAGAGCGTCACGGCCGAGAGGGAGCCCGGATCAATCGATGCCTCCTGCCAACTGCCCGAGGTCACCGGAACGTGCAGACGCTCTCGAGCGAATCGCGCATAGCCGGCGTTGGGCTCGATGCCGCTTGCTGGGAATCCTAACTGACGAAGCACATAGACAACCTCCCCACCACCCGCTCCCAGATCGAGAACGGTTTCTCCAGGGGGCAAATCTCCCCGAAGTTGGCGGCATCGCTCCACGGCGACGCGAGCGGCCCGCAAGGTGTGACGGGGTTTGGGTTCCAGGGTCCCCTTGTAGTCTTGGCGGTACTCTTCGCGGTAGTAGGCTGCCAAGGCATCGGCGCTGGGCCGCGGGTCATTCCAAACGAGTCCGCAGTGGGAGCACATCACCACTTGCAGGGGAGATGCGTCACGGTCGTGAGTCGCAACGATTTCCACGTTGTGGTTTCCACACAGCTCACAAGGGACTGTGGCGATCTGCTGAACTGGGACCATGTATTTGAGAGTCTGACTTGAACTCAACAAATTTTAAAGTTCTGACGTGCTCGAACTCCTATTAGGACGCGGGGTGAGGGACAGGCTTGTCGGTTTGAGTCGGCGCTGATTTTCCGGAAGGCTTCGTCGCAATGGAACGTTACGGATATCTCCACCGGGTCACCTATGCCGACTGCACGGTGGGAAACCACATTTACTACGGCCGCTACCTCGAACTCCTCGAGGCGGCCCGGGGTGAGTGGTTTCGCTCGATGGGCAAATCCTTCGCCGACTGGCAGGCGGCAGGGCTGATTTTCCCGGTCCTCGAAGTTCAGATCCACTACCGGAGTCCCGCCCGCTACGATGAGGTGCTGACAATCGAAGTGTGGGTGCTTGAGGCTCGGGGCGTACGGTTGAACGTGGGCTACCGCGTTCTGGGTTCGGAGGGACGGGTGCGCGTCGAAGGGCACACTTACCACGTGTGCACCAATCTGGAAGACAAACCCCGTCGGCTGCCCGCGGAATTGATGTCGGCACTCGGAGTCCCAGCGGGAGGCCTTTGCAGCCCGGAATCAGAGAAGGAAACTACTACAACCCAGTTGCAGTCACCGGGGTGAGCGTCCGGAGGCCAAGTTTCTTTGATCTCCTGACCGGAGGGCTTGATGAGGGTGCCCGAAAATCGCTCGATGGACGGTCCTGCTCAGTTGACCGACTGGGCCAAGACTTCTTCGAAATCTACCAACTCGTGGATTTGGATCAGGAACCAGCGGTCGATCTTGGTGAGGTGGAAGACCTCCTCGATGCTGAATCCAGCCCGGAACGCGTGCCGGATGAAGAAAATGCGCTCGGCATTCGGGGCGCTGAGCTTTCGGGAGATGAGGTCCTTAGGCAGGATTTCTCGATCGCCATAGCTGTGGGTACCAATGCGCCAGGGTTTGCCATCGCCGCCGAGGCCGCTGCGGCCGATTTCTAGCGAACGCAGGCACTTCTGCAGCGATTCCTTGAAGGTGCGTCCGATGGCCATGGCCTCGCCGACGCTCTTCATCTGCGTGGTGAGGGTTGGGTCGGCCTGGGGGAACTTCTCGAAGGCGAATCGCGGGATCTTGGTCACCACGTAGTCGATCGTCGGCTCGAAGCTGGCCGGGGTCTCGCGGGTGATGTCGTTGCGGATCTCGTCGAGCAGGTAGCCCACCGCCAGTTTGGCTGCGATCTTGGCGATCGGGAAACCGGTCGCCTTGGAAGCGAGGGCCGAGCTGCGGCTGACCCGCGGGTTCATCTCGATGATGACGATGCGCCCGGTGTCGGGATGCACGCCGAACTGGATGTTCGAACCGCCTGTCTCGACACCCACGGCACGGATTACCGCGAAGCTTTGATCGCGGAGCATTTGGTACTCCTTGTCGGTCAGCGTCTGAATCGGGGCCACCGTGATGGAGTCGCCGGTGTGAACGCCCATCGGATCGAAGTTTTCGATGGAGCAGATGATGACGCAGTTGTCGGCGCGGTCGCGCATGACCTCCATCTCGTACTCCTTCCAGCCAAGGAGCGATTCTTCCACGAGGATTTCGCTGACCGGGGACAGGTCGAGTCCGCGCTTGGCGATCTCTTCGAATTCCTCGCGGTTGTATCCGATGCCGCCGCCGGTGCCGCCGAGGGTATAAGCCGGCCGGATGATGAGCGGATAGCGGCCGATCCGGGCCGCGATGGCTCGGGCCTCTTCGAGAGTGTGCGCCGTGCCGCTGATGGGGACATCCAGTCCGATGGACAACATCAGGTCTTTAAAAATCTGACGGTCTTCGCCCTTTTCGATGGCGTCGGCCTTGGCGCCGATCATCTCCACATCAAGCCGCTCGAGCGTGCCTGAGCGGTGCAGTTTCATGGCCGTGTTCAGCGCTGTTTGGCCGCCCAGCGTCGGCAGCAGAACCAGCTTACCGGTAGCCCCCAGGCGCTTCATTTCGGCCTGCTCGCGCACGATGATTTTCTCCACCGCCTCCGGCGTCACCGGCTCGATGTAGGTTCGGTCTGCGAACTCCGGATCGGTCATGATGGTGGCCGGGTTGGAGTTGACGAGGATCACACGGTAGCCCTCTTCCCGCAGTGCTTTGCAGGCCTGGGTTCCCGAATAATCGAATTCACAGGCCTGTCCGATGATGATCGGGCCCGCGCCAATGATGAGGACGGAGTGGATGTCGGTGCGCTTCGGCATGGTCAGAAAAGCTGGCGGATGAAACACGGTCCTTGCCCGGCCGGCGACCGAAATCTCAGGGGCTTGCCGGGCTTGCTGGGCAGGCTCCCGCTTGGTCGAACCTGGGGCGACGCCCGCCGGTAGTCAGGTTGAGTACGGATTATAGACCGCACTTTTGGAGCATGGCCTGAATGGCTTCCGGGGTGGACTCGAGTTGGGAGGCGCCGGCCAGCAGATCTGAGGCTTCGACCCCATACCAATGGCGTTTTTTTGGGTCGCACAGACCGGCGATATTGATGGGTGCCACCGTTTCAGACACCCGGGCTATCCAGTCAGCGGTGGGTTGTCGGCCGGCCTCGGCAAGGAGGGACTGGACGGCGGGCCCTAGTCGCGGGTGGCTTCGCAGCAGGAACCCTGGGGCTAGGTGGGGCTTGCCTAACCGGAGGGCCGTTTCTGAAAAGCTGGCGCTCGCGAAGTAAAGCATGGTGAGGGCTTCGAACGCATCGGGCTTGCCCAGCACTCGATAGGCCCCACCAATGAGCCTGGCTGTAGCATCGAGGTCGGCCAGCGTGTCGGCCTCATACTGGGTCAGGGCGCTTTCCGGGCAACCGGCCTCCAGTGCTCGTGCCAGTCGATCGATCCCTAGGAGGGACAACACAAAACCGGTAGAAAAGAGTGGGTCCACGAATCCGGCGGCCATGGGCAATTGTGCCCATCGAGGCCCGACGCATCGGGAGGTTCGGAAGGCCAGAGGTTCGGTGCGTGCCCAAGGGCGGAGGAGTTGGGCGGGGACGAATTGCCGCCCGATCGAGGGAAAGCGTTCAAGGAAAAGGCGCCAAGCCTCGGCCGGCTCGATCATGGGGGGCTGGTCGAGATTCGCCACTTCTGCAAAACCGGCGCTGGTGACCCCGTTATTGAAGCGCAGTACCCACATCCAGCCGCCCTCGAAGGTGTGGTGTAGGGCGGCATCATCCGGAGGAAAGGGAGCACCGCTGAAAACCCGGTTGTCCTCGGCCCAGGAACCCACCCCGGTGAAATGCGAAAATTGCGCCCGGGTTCGAGGGAAGTCTTCGAATTGAGCTTCAGGCAGACCCAGCGCTTGATGCAGGTAGCCCCGCGAACCGCTGGCATCGACCAAGAAACCGGCGCGTGCCTGGAAGGCCTTTCCGTGACGTGTCCCCGCCACTTGAATGCCGTCGGCTTCGATATTGCAGGCGGTGAGTGGGGTCTCGTC